>JAYVAQ010000230.1:0-13701 GCA_043750875.1 Rhodanobacteraceae bacterium | reverse complement strand
TTCACCTCAAGGTTAAGATTAGTTCTTAACTAGGTGTCTGCGAAAGCGAGGCAAGATCACTATGCGTTTTATCGACCCAAAGGGCTGACGAGTCGACCGATTGTTTATGAACATAACGGCTTTTGCTTTTGTGCGTTAATATGCAGAGATTTGACGAATATTGCGCACTGGCACTCTTTGCGCGGAGAAGTTGATGCACTCGTCGCAATCGAGTGGAATCGTGATACCAAGACTTTTGCTTCGTTAGTGGAATCAGCGGCAAGCGATTTACACGCATTCGTCGTTCAAGCAAACAATCGCACATATGGTGATAGTCGTATTAGATCTCCAGCAGACAACGACTTTGCAAGAGACGTTGTGCAGGTTAAGGGAGGTGTTAGCGATTTTTATGTGATTGGGGAGATCGACTTTTTAAGTTTGCGCAATGAGCAAAGCAGCCGGTCTGAAAAGCCAAAATTCAAGCCATTACCAATTGGTTATGCGCAAAAAAAGTCACGAAAAACGCGTTGAAATGGATTTGATGACCAAGGAAAAACTTGGCCACGCCATTATTTAGCTAGAACCGGCGCGTTCAGTGCGCTAAATAAAGGCTTGAACTTCAGCGCTTGATTCGATTGCGACCCTAGCAATACGAATTCAATCCCAAACACCATCTATTTTTTCAAGCGCCGCCACCAGCGCCGCTCGCATGGTTTGTCGTTGAATTTCAGAGATTTGCTTGTTTTGCACGCTCATACCGCGCAGCGTGAAACCTTGGTCGTTTAGCTGCAGCCACGGATTGCTTTCGCTGGCAATTTTTGCACCAACAACGGCAAAGGTTTCCACCGGATGCGCCACACCCTTCACGCTGAGCGAGCCCATTGGCCGCACGTCCACTAAATCGCGCACCAGCGCGAACGTACTGCCGCTGATGCATATACCGCCAGGCTCAGCTTGATGCTCTAGGCGCGAGGCGACATTGACGTTACCGCCGACCACCGTATAGGCAACGCGTTCGCCTGAGCCGAAATTTCCTATCGTGCAATAGCCCGAATTAATTCCCATACGCACCCGCAGACCAAGCTGCGTGCCAAATTTGGCCCAGGTGGATTGCAAAGCCCCGGTTGCGGACTGCATCTCTAACGCCATTGAAACGCACGCACGTGCACTTTTTGCTGGGTCAGAATGTTCTTCGTCGCCAAAAAAAATCATGATCGCATCGCCGATAAATTTATCTACGGTGCCACCGTGGCGTTCACAAATTTCGGTCATCGCTCCCAGATAGGTATTCAATACCTGCGATAAAGTTTCCGGCTCGACGGTATCGGTGAGTTCGGTAAAACCCACGATATCGGAAAAAAATATGCTTAGATTGCGCCTAGCCGTAGCCCCTGCTTGGGCGCTTTGGCTGCCGCCTGCGATACGCTGATACAACGATTTCGACAAATAGCGCCGCATATTTTGCGTGATCTGTTCCATCGCCTGATTTTTTTGCTCCAGCTCGTTTTCAAGCTCGCTGGAATGTTCCAGCACCACGTTATGCAACAAATCGAATTCGTCTATTGCCGCAAGTAGTTCAATGATTAATTCAACGCAGATCTTGCCGTTGGAATTCTCAGACGCGAGGAGTTCCGAACCGAATTCATCAAGCGCGCTTGCGACCCGTTCGCGCAAATTTGGATCGAGTTGAGAGTTACTCATCGCAGCTCAATCGATTTCAAGCACTAGCGTTGGCATGAACTTTGTCATGTTCGACAAACTTTTGCTTTGCCAAGCGTTACTTGAGGAACCCAATACTTTGAGGCCAATACCGCTTTGCTTCCTGACTTTTAGAACAAATTGATACAGCAAATTTATCCCAGAGCTGTTGAGAAATTTGAGATCGCGCACATCCAAGTTAAGTGTCGGCTTATTCTCGCGCACTAACTTTTCTAACGCCTGCGTCATCAATTGCGAAATAGGCTCGTATTCCGGTGTCGCGTTTAAGCGCAGGCTGCCCATTAGCACCACCGTTTGCTCGGATGCTTCAAAATAGACGGTGAAATCCGGTGTCTGAATTTTTTGGTTAGTTTCGTCTTGCATTATTGGATTCATTTAAGTTTTCAAATTGACATTGCCACGGATCAAAAGCACATCAGCTTTTAAATGCGTGCTGATTACAGCGGCCAAGTCATGTGCAAGATAGCCAATCCCAAAAAAAACGCCCGGAGCTTCAGCACCCAACTGGCTTTCGTAATAGGCAGCAGGGTCGTCACGAAATGCCAAAACCTGCGTTTTGACTTCGCTTAAAAGCTCAGGCCGAACGACTACATCTAATTCCAACGTCATCGTTTGCCCAGGAAAAACCATCGTTTGCACCCAACTTTTACTGGCTGAGGCGCTCAGTCTAAAGGCCAGCTCTAAAAACTCATTGACTACAGTAGACGCAATTTCCTTCGCCTGCGGCGTGCTAAATGCAGTTTCGGCCAAAAAGTCAGAGCCCAACGAACATTGTCGCCAGTCACTCTTAAAGCTTTCTAGCCCATAGCGAAGTTCAACAAATTGGTCTGTCATGGCTAAACTCATTGCGCATAGTTGTGGCAATTTCCCGCGCATCTTAGCCTAACTGCGCACGATAAGGAGAGCGGCTTTAGCCGCAAACCTAAGACGGGGCGTACGCAACAGTGTAGGCGCGAAATTACTTTTCAGTTTACTAGGCTGCGGCAAGTCACTGGCGTATGCTGCGGTGCGGTAAGGCTAGTCGCTTAGCATGTGAAGAGGATCAATTAATGCGTATTTTCCAAGTGTTTGTATTCCTAGGCCTTAGCCTAGCGGTGTCAGGCAAATTGGCCGCAACAAATTCCGGTAACACAGCAGTCACACCGCAAAGCCTGAATCCAGCATTGGATCGTGAATATCAGGCTGCGGCTTTGCGCGCAGCATCCGGACTGAGCTGGTCTGCTACAGCGGCGCTTGAATCACATGTTTTAAGGCCTTACTTAGACTATTTTCGGCTTGCGCGCGACCCGAAATCGGCTGAACTTTCGCAAGTCAAAGCATGGCTAGCGCGCTATCAAGATGAAATTCCGTTGGCACCCATGCTGCGCCGCAAAATGCTCAGCGTTTATGCCAGCACCACCCGGCCTGCTGACTTTTTGAGCCTGTATCGGGAAAGCGAAGCAAACCCGGAAGAGCGCTGCCACGTGTGGACTGCGCGCATGGCGCTGTCGCCCAAAACTGACATCGCTACTCGCCATGCACTCGCGCTATATCGTGACGCCAATACGCCAAGCGGGCCCTGTGCGCCAGCGTTTTCGTTTTTGCGAACAGCGGCGGCAATCAGCGAGCCCGATGCGGAACAACGCTTTGCCGCCCTGCTTGCCAGCGGCCAGATCACCAGCGCTAAAAGTATGCGTGCAGACTTAGGCGCGGCGCGGCAAGTGTATGCGGCGGCCGCAATTTTGGCGGAACAGGATGCAAATCAGCTGCTAACGCAAGCGCGCACTTGGAACGTCGATGATTCCGCACTCGCCTCGGTTGCTGCGCGCGCATTGGAGCGCATTGCAGTGGTCAATCCAGTCACGGCAAACACCAAACTATTAGCGTTTATCAATAGCCATAAATTAAACGAAGCGGCGCAAACACGGGTGCGCTCGGCAATGGCAAAAACCGCGATCATTGCCAATATTCCGGATGCAGGCGCTTGGTTAGACGCCTTGCCCGCCAGCGCGCGCGACGCGCAAACGCACGAGTGGGGCGTACGCAGGGCACTGACGGCAATCAACCCGGAGCTGGCTTTGACGCGCGTCGAAGCCATGCCAATCGAGCTTGGCGGCACCGCACGCTGGCGCTACGTGCGCGGCCGACTGTTGCAGTGGTTAGGGCGGGAACGCGATGCCGGCACGCAATTCAAACTTGCCGCCGTTGATGCCACATTTTATGGCTTTCTTGCCGCTGATCGGCTGGAAAGCGGCTATGCGCTATGCCCGCTGGAGCTTAAGTTCGCGCCAAAAGCGTCGGGCAAGCTGCTTGCTAGCGGTGCGCTAAAGCGCATTAGTGCATTTAAACGTATCGGCGATCGCGTTGGGGCAAAACGCGAATGGATGTTTTTACTCAGCAAATTAGACGCAGATGAGCGTAGACAAGCGGGGTTGTTGGCCGCCATGGAAGGCTGGGGTGAATATGGAATTTTGGCACTCAGCGCGCCTGCGGACCGGCAAATCTATCAAGCCCGCTTTCCCTTGCTGCAAGCCGAAACCTTGACGGCGCAAGCCCACGCGAATCAACTGGATTCGGCGTTTGTCGCAGGCCTTATACGCCAAGAAAGCGCCTGGGATCCAAATGCGGTGTCGCATGCGAATGCGATAGGGCTGATGCAAATGCTGCCAGGAACGGCAGCAATGACCGCAAAAAGCATCGGCTTTGGCGCAAAAATAAATTTGACAGATCCAGCGACTAATTTGCGCTTAGGTACCGCGCACCTGCGCCTACTTTCAGAGAAATACGCGGGCTCACCCATCCTTATGACGGCCGCCTACAACGCAGGTCCTGGTGCGGTCAAAAAATGGCTAGACCTTCTATATCAAAAATATCCAGATCTTTGGATCGAGACCATTCCCTACAAAGAGACAAGAGAATATGTCAGCGCCGTTTTGGCATTCAGTGTGGTCTATGACTGGCGGCTCGACGGAAAACTCCAGCGTCTAAGCTCACGAATTCCTGAGTTTCCGCAGATAGCAACGCCGGCTTTGACTAGTTGTATGCCTGCTGAGGTCGCGAAATTGACAACAAGTGCAACATCTGGGCCAGCAAACGTGCCGTAGCCTGCATTTCAGCCTTCTCGGGAAAAACGAACCCACCCAATGTGGGATAGCGTTAATCGGCTTAAAATTACCTAAAATTAAAAAAGTAGGCTTGCACCATATACAATTTCAGTGACTTGATCATTTTTAAAATGATAGACAACACCATTTGCTTGATCGACAAGAGTGTTGGAAAAAATATTATTATCACCCAATATACTTGGATTTCTTTCCAACACAGAGTAAGCCGCACCAACGAAATAGCCGTTCACATCAACGAATCCAGGTTTAGTAATTATTATGGTGTTGATGCGGTGCGTAGCATCTTCAATAGTTACTGCGACATCTTTAAAGGCATACAGCACGTTGTTACTGTTAACCTTTTTGGACAGCGGCTGCCCCAGTACGGCAATAACTTCCGGCAATGATGAGCGTCCGACTTGAAGTCCCCGGTAATTCGTTTTATACAAATGCTGATTTTTCTCGGAAACGGTGGACGATTGAAACAATGGCGTAGCAAGGAATCCGGCTACGCCGCCGATCAGCATTGTGGTAACAAATATTGCGCGAAAGTTCATTTATATCGCCTCAACCTCAGCCTCAAGCACAACATCCGGTGCTTCACAGCGAATGCTAAGCTCCTTGGCTTCTTTCGAAGCGTCCACATCGACAAACACCTTGCCGCCAGTGACTAATTTGCCGAACAATAATTCGTCCGCGAGTTTGCGCTTGATCTGATCTTGAATCACGCGAGCCATCGGTCGGGCACCCATCAGTGGATCAAATCCACGTTCCGCAAGTAACAACTTCGCGGCTTCCGAAACACTAATCGTCACATGCTTATCAGACAGCTGTTGCTCAAGCTGCATAAGGAACTTCTCAACAACGCGCGCAATCGCCACTTCATCCAGGCCTTTGAACTGCACGATGGCATCCAAACGATTTCTAAATTCCGGGCTGAAATGCTTACGGATCGCTTCCATTGCATCCGAGCTTCGATCTTGTTTCAAAAAGCCCATGGTGCGTTTCGAAGCCGCCTGCGCGCCCGCGTTCGTGGTCATTACCAGCACGATATTGCGGAAATTGCATTCGCGGCCATTTGCGTCGGTCAGCACGCCACGATCCATTACTTGCAGCAGCAAATTAAAGATTTCCGGATGCGCCTTTTCGATCTCATCAAGCAATAGAACCGCGTGCGGATGTTTGGTCACGGCGTCAGTTAATTGACCGCCTGAATCGAAGCCGACATAGCCCGGCGGCGCACCCAACAAGCGCGACACCGAATGCGCTTCCATGTATTCGCTCATATCGAAGCGCAATAGCTCGATCCCCAACACCATTGCCAATTGCCGCGTAACTTCGGTCTTACCCACACCCGTTGGGCCGGCCAGCAAAAAGCTACCTATCGGCTTGTTCGGCTCACCTAAACCGGAGCGCGACATTTTAATAGCGCTCGCCAAAGCATCAATCGCCTCGTCCTGCCCAAACACCGTCATTTTTAGATCGCGATCTAAATTACGCAGCACATTTTTGTCCGACACCGACACATGCTTGGCCGGAATACGCGCCATTTTTGCGACGATATATTCCATTTCGGCCGTATCAATGACCTTTTTGCGCTGATCGAGCGGCAACAAACGCTGCCGCGCTCCTGCTTCATCAATAACGTCAATGGCTTTGTCTGGCAAGAATCGGTCGTGGATATGCTTAACAGATAATTCGACGGCTGCGCGAATCGCGTCGAAAGCGTATTCGACTTCGTGAAACGCTTCAAAATTACTCTTCAAACCGCGCAATATTTCAATGGTCTCGGCGATCGTGGGCTCAACCACGTCAATTTTTTGGAAGCGGCGCGTGAGCGCGCGATCCTTGTCGAAGACGCTGCGAAATTCTTGGAAAGTCGTTGATCCCATCACTCGTAATTCGCCGGAAGCCAACAACGGCTTGATTAAGTTCGACGCATCCATCGTGCCACCGGACGCCGAACCGGCACCGATAATCGTGTGAATTTCATCAATGAACAAAATCGCTTTCGGCATTTGTTTGAGCTCAGTAAGCAGGTTCTTCAGCCGCTTTTCAAAATCTCCGCGATACTTGGTTCCAGCCACCAACGCACCCAAGTCCAGGGAATAAATGACGGCGTCGTTGAGGATTTCCGGCACGTCTTTTTCAACAATTCGTTTTGCCAAACCTTCCGCCAGCGCGGTTTTACCAACCCCAGCTTCACCAACAAACAACGGGTTGTTTTTGCGGCGTCGGCACAAAATTTGGATGGTGCGCTCGACTTCATCGGCACGGCCGATCAGCGGGTCAATTTTGCCAATGCGTGCGCGCTCGTTAAGATTCATTGCGTATTGCTCGAGCGCGGATTGCTTTTCATTGCCCTCGCCTGGCTCGCGTTCTTTGTCCGGCGATTTTCCGTCATTGGCCAACTTAGAAATGCCGTGGCTAATGAAATTGATCACATCCAGGCGCGTAATGTCCTGTTGCGCCAGCAAATACACCGCGTGCGATTCTTTTTCGGCAAAAATGGCGACCAACACATTCGCGCCCATGACCTCTTTTCGGCCAGAGGATTGCACCGATAGCACCGCGCGCTGCAGCACCCGTTGGAAGCCCAAAGTTGGCTGCGTGTCGCGCTCGTCATCACTGGCTAAAATAGGCACGGATTCATGAATTTGACGTTTCAAGTCATCTTCCAAACGCACCAAGTCAACACCGCAATTGCGCAGCACCTGCATTGCCGATTCATTGTTGGTCAAAGCCAACAGCAAGTGTTCGACGGTCATAAACTCATGCCGACGTTCGCGCGCCTGCTTGTAGCTGCTGCTAATGGTTTGTTCTAAGTCTTTGCTAAACATGGCTTACGCTTCCTCCATCGTGCACATCAGCGGATGCTGATGATGCCTAGAAAATTCATTCACCTGCACCACTTTGGTTTCGGCGATATCTTTGGTAAACACGCCGCAAACTCCACGGCCCTGAGTGTGCACGCTTAGCATCACTCGTGTTGCGGTCTCGTCGGACATTGCGAAAAACTTTTGCAAAACATACTCAACGAATCCCATCGGTGTGTAGTCGTCATTGATCAAAAAAACCTTGTAAAGCGGCGGTATTTTGACTTCTGGGCGCTCTTCTTGAACGGCAAGACCGCGATCAAATTCGGCCTCTCCTTCGCGCTCGGGGTCAGTACCGGAGAAAATGGGTGATTTAAGGGGGCGGCTGGCAGTAATAATTTTCATGCTCTTAGTATATCGGGCGTACGTTTTTGCATCGTGCAAGAAGTTTTTGATGATTTATTTTGCCTAAGCAAAACAATTAAGCGAAAACGCCTAAACGGTGCAGTGCGTCAAACAGATGCTTCCATTGCCGGAAATTTCAAGCGTAGGTGCCAAACAACTTTTAGCGTGCTCGATCATTTCAACATTCTGTGAACCATATCGCTACTGAAAATGTGGCGGTGCTTTTGACGAAATTGATCCAATTTCCTGAATTGGTGCCATTAAAAAGTCGAAATAAGCCTGCGTGGAGATTTTTACGCGCCAACGGCGCAAACCATCACAGCCTAGGGCAACGCCCTAGGTATGTGCCCCGCGAAATTTTAAGGGCTGAAGGCGCGTTCTAGCAAACTCTACGCGATCCCGAAACGAATGAATGGCGCGGGCTTTCAGCCCTATAAAAATTAATTTGACTTTGTCCCGGGGCGTTGCCCCAGGCTGTAATAGTGCGGGCTTTCAGCCCGTTGATTGGGCTAAAGCGAAAAAGCGGTGCGCCACACGTTTGCTCTTGGCAAGAATCCTTAGAACCCGAAATTATAAGCTGATGCGCAAAAGCACGATTCAGCCAATATTTTTCCCGCATAATTCCGCCAAAGACACTCCAGTTAGGCCACTTAAAAAAGGTTAAGCCCATGATTTATCAAAATATTTTAGAAACAATCGGCAACACCCCGGTGGTGCGCATTAACCGTGCAGGTGTGGCGGGGCGCACGATTTACGCCAAGGTTGAGGCGTTTAACCCAATGCATTCGGTAAAAGATCGCTTGGCTTTTGCGATTGTGAATGATGCGAAGCAACGTGGCGAACTAAAGGACGGCCAAACGGTTGTAGAGGCAACCTCTGGCAACACCGGCATTGCGTTGGCAATGGTTTGCGCAGCACTTGGGCACCCATTTGTGTCGTTCATGGTGGAAACCTTCTCAATTGAACGTCGCAAACTCATGCGCGCCTTGGGTGCTAAAGTCATTTTGACGCCAGCCGCCTAACGAGGCTCAGGCATGGTGCGCCGCGCGGCAGAGGCGGCAGAAAAGCACGGTTGGTATCTAGCGCGTCAGTTTGAGAACGAATCGAATCCAAGCTTTCACCGCAATACCACCGGCGCTGAAATCTTGATCGACTTTGCTGGCAAACGTTTGGATTACTTCGTCACCGGCTGGGGCACCGGCGGTACTTTGACCGGTGTTGGGCAAATGCTGCGTTTGGCGCGTCCAGAAGTCAAAATAATCACCACGGAACCTGCGGTCGCATCACTTTTGGCGGGCAAGCCTTGGTCACCACATAAGATCCAGGGCTGGACGCCCGATTTCATTCCGCCGATCTTAGACCAATCGATTTATAGCGACATTATTCCAATAACCGACGATCAAGCACGGGAAGGTGCACGCGCACTGGCAACACAGGAAGGCATATTTGCTGGCTTATCATCTGGCGCGAATTTCGTAGCTGCTTGCGAGGTGGCAAAGGCGGCACCGGAAGGCAGTGTTATTTTGACCACCTTGGCCGACACCGGCGAACGTTACCTCAGCACGTTCTTATTTGAAGGCGTGAGCGAAGGCAGTGATGAGGAATGGTTTAACGCTTTGAGCGGTTAATTCGCGACGCCTAAATGGCGTGATCGGCGTCTGCATTAACCCGGAGGCGACGCCGACGTCAACTTGACGTCCCAAATGCAAGCGCAGGCACTAAACTGCGCGGCTAAGTATTTTGGCGATCCCTGTATGTTGAGCTCCCTCACCCTGCCCAGCCCTTCGCAGCGCTGGAAACATTGGCGCGCACCCGATGGCGCGGCGCTAGCATTGCTGTTGGCAGAAACCGCACGCAGCGCGAATCGTTTAGTGGTGGCGATCACCAAAGACACGCATGAAGCGCATTTGCTGGAAGCGGATCTAGCCACCCTTGCACCGGCAGGCTTTAACGTGCTGCATTTGCCGGATTGGGAAACCCTGCCCTACGATTTGTATTCGCCGCACCCAGACATCATTAGTCAGCGGGTCGCCACACTGGCACGCCTAAGCCAAGTCAAAACTGGCGTACTGGTCGTGCCGATGGCGACTTTGATGCAGCGCCTGGCGCCGCGCAGCTTTTTGGCGGGCTGGACATTTTTGCTGAAGGTCAAAGATAAGCTCGATATTGCCGCCGAGCGTCAGCGTTTGGATGGGGCGGGCTATCGCTTTGTGAGCCAAGTGTTGGAGCCCGGCGATTACGCCACGCGCGGTAGTTTGCTCGATATCTATCCTATGGGCGCGCCCGAGCCGTTTCGGATTGAGATGTTTGACGATGAAATTGACACCATTCGCACCTTCGATGTGGAAACGCAGCGCTCAAACGGGCAAGTCAAAGCCATCGAGCTTTTGCCGGCGAAAGAGTTTCCGTTTGACCCCGAAGCTACCAAACTGGTACGCGACAAACTGCTGGATCGATTTTCCCTCGACCCACGTCGGTCTGGGCTCTACATTGATCTAAAAAACCAGATCGCTTCGGCCGGCATTGAATACTACTTGCCGCTGTTTTTTGATCACACCGATACCTTGTTTGACTACGTTACCCCGAGCAGTTTGTTGGTGTTTGCGCCTGGCGCGCTGGACGCGGCAGAAGGCATTTTCCACGCCGCGGAAAAGCGCTATGAGCAACGTGCGCATGACATCGAACGGCCGATTCTGCCGGTGGCGGAGCTGTTTATTCCACCTCAGCAGCTGCGCGAACAAGTCAATCTGCGCGAACGCGTCATATTGAATTCGGAAAGCAATTCTGCAATTACGCTGCGCACCCAGCCCGCACCCACGCTAATCGTGCACCGCAAAGACAGCGAGGCGGGCGCGGATCTCAAATCGTTCTTATCAAGCTATCCAGGCCGCGTTCTATTGGCGGCTGACTCGGCCGGGCGGCGTGAAAGCCTGCGCGAACTGCTCAACAACATCAACCTAAGCCATACCGTGCTGGGCGGCTGGCACGAATTTTTGGCTGGCACCAGCAAGCTCAGTATCGCAATCGCTCCGCTCACGGACGGCTTTGCGCTAGATCAGCTCAAAATCGTAGTGCTTACCGAGCGCCAGCTGTATGGCGAACGGATTAAGCGTGAGCGCAAAAAACGCGGCAAAGTGCGCGACCCGGCCAGCATTATTGCGGACCTAGGTGAGCTTTCCAAAGGCGCGCCGGTGGTGCACGAAGACCACGGCGTGGGTCGCTATTTCGGTCTGCAAACGTTGGAACTTGACGGCGTGGTGCAAGAGTTCCTGACCATCGAATATCAAGGCGGCGACAAGCTTTACGTGCCGGTCGACAAACTTGATTTGATCAGCCGCTACACCGGTGCTAATCCCGATACCGCGCCGCTGCACGCACTGAGCGGCGATGCCTGGGAAAAGGCGAAGAAACGCGCGGCACAAAAAGCGCGCGACGTTTCCGTCGAGCTATTGGAAATTTACGCCAAGCGCCAAGCGCGCCAGGGCATATCGATTATTCCCGATAAGCATTTGTATGAGCAATTTGCTGCCGACTTTCCGTTTGAAGAAACGCCGGATCAGCTCAGCGCCATCGCCGCAGTACTAGAAGACTTAAAACGCAACAAGCCCATGGACCGCTTGGTTTGCGGCGATGTCGGTTTTGGTAAGACCGAAGTCGCGCTGCGTGCCGCATTTGCTGCAGCGACTGCCGGTAAACAGGTGGCGGTGTTGGTGCCGACCACGCTGCTGGCGCAACAACATTATCAAAACTTCCGGGATCGCTTTGCCGATTGGCCAGTGACGGTGGATGTGTTGAGCCGATTCAAAAGCAAGAAAGAAGTGACGGAAGCGCTGGTCAAAATCGCCGAAGGCAAGATCGATGTGATTATCGGCACGCACCGTTTGCTCAACCCGGATTTGGTCTTTAAAGATTTGGGCTTGGTGATTATCGATGAAGAACAACGCTTTGGCGTACGCGATAAAGAAAAGCTAAAGAAAATGCGCGCGGAAGTGGATCTCTTGACACTGACCGCCACGCCAATCCCACGCACGCTGAACTTTGCTTTGAGCGGTATTCGCGATCTTTCCATTATCGCCACGCCACCAAAACAGCGCGTCGCAGTGAAAACGATTATTTCGCAAGCCGACCCCAGCGTGTTGCGCGAAGCGATTGAGCGCGAACTGTCGCGCGGTGGTCAGGTTTATTATTTGCATAACGAAGTCGACACCATCGAAAAAGCCGCACGCGAAGTGCAAGAGCTGGTGCCGCAAGCGCGTATCGCGATTGCGCACGGGCAATTACCTGAGCGCGAACTTGAGCAAGTGATGTTCGACTTTTACCGTCAGCGCGCCAATGTTTTGGTGTGCTCAACTATTATTGAATCCGGCATTGACGTACCCAGCGCCAACACCATCATTATCAACCGCGCCGACAAATTCGGCTTAGCACAATTGCATCAACTACGTGGTCGTGTCGGACGCAGCCACCACCGCGCGTTCGCGTATTTAATCGTGCCGACCGGAAAAGTAATGACAGCGGATGCGGAAAAGCGCCTCGAAGCAATTGCCAGTTTGGAAGAATTGGGCGCCGGCTTTACCCTGTCCACACACGATTTAGAAATTCGCGGCGCCGGTGAATTTTTGGGCGAAGAACAATCCGGGCAAATTACCGAGATCGGCTTTAGCCTGTATACCGAGATGCTGGAGCGCTCAGTCAAGGCATTAAAAGAAGGCAAGCTACCGAATTTGGACGAACCGCGTGATCGCGGTGCGGAGATCAATTTACACCTAGCCGCACGCTTGCCGGATGACTATTTACCCGACGTACACGAGCGGCTGATGCTGTACAAACGTATCGGCGCCTGCACCGATGGGATGAGCCTGCGCGAGATGAAAATCGAGCTGATTGACCGCTTTGGGCTATTACCAGAACCGGCAAATCATCTGTTTGACGTCAGTGAGCTGAAATTGATCGGCACCGAAATGGGCATTAAAAAGTTTGATCTGGGCACGCGTGGCGGGCGCATTACTTTTGCGCCCAAAGCCAAAGTTGACCCGCTGGTGATCGTGCGATTAGTACAAGCGCAGCCGAAATGGTTTGCGTTTGAGGGCGCGGAAAAGCTGCGGCTTAAAATGGAAATTGAGGAGCCGAAAGAGCGCATTAAAACGGCGCATGATTTGATGACTCGGTTGCGGTTGAAGTAAGGCGAATTCGATTTCAAACTAACTGTTGTTTGGCAGCAATATCGTGATCCCGCAGGGATCAAAGAAGGTAGCCGGTGTGTCGAAGCTGCGAAGCAGCGTAGACCACCGGAACCATATATAGGAATTCTTCCGACCCCGGCAGGGGTCGCAGACGCCCTCATAGGGGTCGGGAAGGCTCATCACCTCCCCGCCTTCCGAACCGGACTGGCGGATTTCCCGCATCCGGCTCTCCAGTTGAGTGGGGCTAACCATGAGAATGACGATTGACTAGCGCTGTTTGCATCGAGAACAGCCCCAATTTGACAAAGTATTCGTTGTTCCAGCGCTTATGCGCGCCCAGACTGCGACCCGACAGCAGGTACTTCTGGCGTTTCGCCAAAATGCGCCTCAGGCGAAATCGTACGCGCGCGTCCAATTGCGCTAGCGCATTGACGCGATTGGGTTGCGGCTTCGGGCTGACATGTTGAAAATACTCGAACACGCCACGAAGAAAACGATTCAGGGTTGTCACTAACG
>JAYVAQ010000229.1:0-2096 GCA_043750875.1 Rhodanobacteraceae bacterium | reverse complement strand
GCCGCAATTCTAAGACTGCGTGATGGCACTTATCAGCAAGCGGCACGCTAGGTTTTGGTGCCCAGATTTATCTGAGGTCAGATTCAGCTTGCACCGAATTCACAGCATGCTAATTTTGCTAACCTAGCGGCATCGAAAAGAACGAAAAGGAATCCTATGGCACGCGGCGTAAACAAAGTAATCCTCATTGGCACCTGCGGTGCAGATCCAGAAACGCGCTATGGCGCAAATGGCAACGCGATCACCACCTTGCGTTTAGCGACCAACGAGTCGTGGACCGATAAAGCTACCGGCGAAAAACAAGAACGCACTGAGTGGCACCGCGTTAAATTGTTCGGACGCACTGCGGAAATCGCCAGCGAATATCTGCGCAAGGGCAAGTCGGTTTATATTGAAGGCAAGCTGCGCACGGACAAATACACCGATAAAGACGGCATCGAGCGCTACAGTACCGATATCGTCGGCGACGAGCTGCAATTGCTCGGCGGCCCAGGCGAGGGCGGTGGTGAGGCACGTGAAGGTGGAGCGCCGCGTCAAGGCGGCTACGCACCACGCCAGAACGCAACTGGCGATCGCCCCGCACCACGTGCTGCCGCACCGGCACAGCGCGCACAACCAGCACGCGCCGCAGCACCGCCGTCACAAGATTTTGACGACGAAATTCCGTTCTAACGCGCTTATCGCGTTCTCATTTGCGAATTTAGAATGACTTGAACCCGTTCCGCGCTTTGCTGTTGATCCACGCCTGTGTGGTGGTGTGGGGATTTACCGCAGTTCTAGGCAAATTGATTACGCTCGCTGCGCTGCCTTTGGTGGCGTGGCGCATGGCGTTGACCGCTGTGTGTCTATTTTTTATGGCGCGCGCTTGGCGCACATTAGGCGCATTTTCCGCTAAGCAGTGGCTGCAAATGGCGTTTGTCGGGGCGTTGATCGCGTTGCACTGGCTTGCCTTTTACGGCTCGGTAAAACTTGCTAACGCTTCCATTGGCGTGTTGTGTATGGCACTTGCGCCAATATTTAGTGCGCTATTGGCACCGTGGCTGTCAAAAAGCGCGTTCAGTTGGCGCAATTTATTATTGGGCTTAAGTGTGGTGCCGGGCATGTTATTGGTGGTAGGCGGCATAGATGGCCGCTTCTATCTTGGCCTAGCGGTAGGCGCACTTTCCGCGCTTCTGGCTGCGGCGTTTGGGCTAATGAACAAAGAGTTGGTGGCGAAAGTAGACGTACTAACATTAAGTTTCGTCGAAATTAGTATTGGCGGTGCGCTGATGTGGCTGCTACTTTTCTTTTACTCCGGCAGCCTTGCCATGCCAATGCCAAGCGCCGCAGATTGGCCGAATTTACTCATCTTTGCGCTTTTGTGCACCGCGCTTCCGTTTGCGTTGTCCAATGTCGCGTTAAAGCAGATCAGCGCGTTTTCCGCGCAATTCGCGGTCAATCTGGAACCGATCTATGGAATTGTGTTTGCCGCTTGGCTATTAGATGAAACCAAACAGCTGACTACGCAGTTTTACATTGGCGCATCGGTAATACTCCTCGCCGTTTTTGCCCAGGCCTTACTGAGTATAGGAGCCCAGCGTTGATGCAGCTTTATTGGGCATTCGAGTGCGCTGGAGAAGAAACTTGCAAGGGCTAACAGAACTCCAGTTGATCCCCAACACACCACGCAGTGCAGGCATTGCCCTAGATCTTTCGCGAGTTTGATTAATTCCTCAATCACCTGCATCGTCGAGATCGCGCGATTGTGATAGGCATTCAGCGTTTTTTTCAGCTTCTCGGAAAAAATTTGGCTCTGTACCAAATTGCGCTTGGCGCGCATTTTGAGTTCGTCTTTCAGCAGCTTTTCCAGCAGCTCGGCGGCGACATTTTTATGCTTCAGCCCACCCACCTCAGCCAGGAATTGTTCGCTCAGAATGCTGATGTCGGGCTTAGACAAACTGGCTGCGGTGAAGACATCGATCACCTGCCCTTCAGTGGTAATCGCTTTGCTGACCAACTGGCGGATCGCCGCATCAATTTGCTCTGGCATTTTCTGATTGCTACTGCTTTGTTTGCCTAACGCGGCTTGCAGGGCTTGAAAATAGCTCACATCATCC
>JAYVAQ010000228.1:0-6673 GCA_043750875.1 Rhodanobacteraceae bacterium | reverse complement strand
AGTTAAAACTGGGACATGCTCGCCAAAGTGCGGGTCAAGCGCATGCGTACCGCGTCGGGTGCCTCACCAAGTTCTGCGCCTATTTCGTTGAAGTTCATGCCGAACTCAAATCGCATCAGCACCAAATTTCGCAGCTCCGGTGTCAGCTTTGCGATGGCTTGTTCGTAACTCAGCCAGTCGTCCAAATCGACCCGCTCCGCTGGCAGTGAGGAATCAATCCACTCCTGCACGTGCGCCTCACGCAATTCGGGCGCGCGCCCATGCTTACGTAAGGCCTCGCGCAGCGAATTGACCAGCGTCGCGCGCAAATAAGCATAGAAATCACCGGGCTTTTGCAGGGCGATACTTTCGAGTTTGTCTAGCACCCGCAGCCATGTGGACTGCACCAAATCCGAGGTATCTTGTTCATGGCGCAAAACTTGCGGAACGCGGCCACGCGCAAAGCGCATCAGCAACGGCTCAATACGCGCCACCAGTCGAGCACGCGCACTTTGATCCCCCACGCGAATCGCACCAAGCAGCGCTTGCGTTGTATGTTCGAGCGGGAAATCTGGCATCGAAAACTAGCCCTCAGAGGATGGGGCAGGCTATCACGCACCCTGTTTGAATCAACCCTCAATACAACTGCCGATTCAACCCCAAAGCCTGCAAAATCTTGCTCGCAATTTCCTCAATTGAGGTACGCGTGCTGGACACCGACGGAATGGCTTCACGGCGGAATAGTTTTTCCGCCGCGTCCACTTCCCAGCGGCACTGCTCGATTGCGGCATATTTGCTATTCGTAGTCTTTGGGTTGGTACAAGGACGGTGAAAAACAATGACACAACGAATTTGTTGTAAACCAATTGCGTTGTACACCAAATTTATTGTATAAAATCACCATCCTTCATTGAGCATACCGCCATGTCAAACTTTTTCTACGGACGCAGCTGGGAAATCGAGGAGTGCTGGCGTTTGCTCACGCAAGGTTCCAACCTATTGATCTTGGGCCCGCGCAGAATTGGCAAAACACAGCTTTGTCGACGCCTGCTTGAGCGCGCGGAAAGCCTGACATGGCGAGTCGCGTATGTTGATATATCGGCCTGTTTGGATGAAACCAGTGTCGTCGACAAAATTGAAAGCAGCACCGATACCCGGTTGCAGAAAATTGGCGCATTTGTAAATCGGCTCGACGTTGATGTCGCCAATGTCGGAACCGCGAAATTGCAGGCACTGACTTGGGAACAACGCGGCTTGGCGCGCTTTCAACAGCTGGCCAGCGAGCAGGCACCGGCGCTGCTGGTTATTGACGAAGGCCCGGTATTTTTGCAGCGCCTGTTAGCGCGCGACAGCAATGCGGGCGCACGCTGGTTGCATGAGATGCGTGCTTGGCGCGAGTCAGCACCGCATCTACGCGTGGTAATGGCGGGTTCTATAGGCTTGCACACCTTGGCCGGGCGCCACCAGCTAACCACGGCGATCAATAATCTCAAGCCTTTTCAGCTTGAAGCGTTTTCCAGCGAAGACACGCCCGCACTGCTGGCGGCAATGGCGGTACACAAAAACCTGCAACTTTCACCTGAAGCCATGCTGCGCTTGATACAGCTGGTTGGTTGGCATGTGCCGCACTATTACGACGAATTAATAGACGCGGCCTGTCAAAGCGCACGTAAGACAGAGCTCGACAGCTCAGCGCAAATCGATGCCGGTTTGGAACGGATGCTGAACAACCCCGGCTCCTTTCTCAAACACTGGCATGATCGTTTGATTGATCACGGCAGCGCCGAAGCCGAGGCTATGCGCAAACTATTGCATCGGATTGCGCAGGATTCCACCGGGCAGACACGGCTGAGCCTAGGACAAGTTAGGAACAAAACGATCGATCATTATTTACAGCTGCTCATCGACGAAGGCTACTTGGCCGAAAGCGGCGCCGGCAGCAATCAGCGCTTCCAATTCCGCTCCGCTGTAGTGCGCGCATGGTGGCTGCAACGTGGCAAAAAATCATGAACAACTCGCTACGCAATTTGAGCGTCTACAACCCGGGCACACAATCGAGCGAGGCGCTGAAACGTGGCTTTATTGTGCGTTTGGACGTGTTGGACGCGCTGCTGGCGGTGCTGCGAAATGAAACGCCGCTGTCCTGCGCCAAGCATCAGCTACTGATTGGCCATCGCGGCATGGGCAAAACCACGCTGCTGTATCGACTGGCGTTGGCAATCCGGGAAGATGAAGTCTTGAACAAAGTCTGGCTACCACTGAATTTTCAGGAGGAACAATTCAATGTCACCGATTTGAGCGTATTTTGGCGCAACTGCTTTGATGCGTTGATTGACGCGGCCGAGGCCGAGGGCTTGCCGGTGGCAGAATTTGACGCCGCGCAGCAGCGCCTGAGCAATAAAGATGCGGACACAACCCTGGCCGCATTTATGCAGGCAGCGGCAGTGCTCAAACGTCGGCCGTTGCTGCTGGTTGACAATCTCGATATGGTGTTCGCGCGCATTAGCAACCCACAAGCCTGGGCGCTGCGCGCGACGCTGCAAGAACCCGGCGCGCCAATGATTATTGGTGCCGCCACACAGCCACTAGAGCAGCATTACGATCACAGCCAAGCCTTTTATGACTTCCTGCAAGTACGCTGGCTAGATCAGCTGGATTTCAGCGAAACAAAAGACCTGTTGATGCGCTTGGCGCAGGATCACGGCTTAAGCGCATTGCAAGCCGAACTCACCCGAAATCCGGCGCGGCTGGTGCCACTGCATCTATTTTCCGGCGGTAATTTGCGCACGCTCATGCTGCTGTTCAAAGTGCTGGCCGATGGCGTGAATCATGACGTACAAAAAGACATTGAAGACTTACTAGACGCCTGTACGCCGCTCTATAAAGCCCGCATCGAATCCCTACCCGCGCAGCAACAAGCGGTGTTTGTTTCGGTCGCACTCGCCTTTGACCCCATCAGCGCAGCGGATTTAGATCAGCAGCTGCAATTGGGCATTAACGTGGTGTCGGCGCAGCTCAATAAGCTGGTGCAATCCGGCCTGTTACGCAAAGCCCCCACCGGCGAAAGCAAACGTCTGCGCTTTGAAGTGACAGAGCGCTTCTTCGGCATCTGGTATCTGATGCGCGCGAATCGCCGCGACCGCAGCCGCATGCAGTGGCTGGCGCGTTTTTTACGCGACTGGTACGCAGACGATTTTGCCGCATTGAATCTGTCGGCTAAATCATTGTTGGCGCAGGCGAGTGATAGTAGTGGCGTGCATGCTGCTCTATTGACGGCTGATGGTGTGCCGGGTGCGCGTCTTGTAAGGCGGGCGGCCCTGGCGCGGCTGTCGGAAGAAGATCGCAAAGCCTATGCGTGGGCGGATATTCCTAAGCTTATGAAGCCATTGAGTAAGGCGGCACAAAAGAAAATGGAGCGCGAGTTTTCGGAGCGGACACGGGATTATTGCGATTGGGCCTTGCCGATTTTTCGAGAGCGGGGGACTGATTTGAGTGTGCTCAAAACAGACCAAGACGTTCGATCGGCAACAGATTGTTTGCTCACAGACCCGAAGCGTTGTTTGAATGCGCTGGAAAAACAACCTGAAGGTAGCGAACGGGAACGAGGGCGTGGAATTATTTTTTGTGAGTTGCCTAATAAGCTATTGGACGCCGAGGCGGCTTATCGAAATGCGATTTGGCTAGATAAAGAGGATGCAAAGCCTTGGTACAGCCTCGGTAATTTGCTGAAAGAGCATCTTGGCCGCTTTGAAGAAGCCGAAGCCGCCTATCGTGCCGCGATTAGCTTGGATGAAACTACTGCTTATCCTTGGTTAAACCTCGGTAATTTGCTGAAAGTGCATCTTGGCCGCTTTGAAGAAGCCGAAGCCGCATATCGTGCCGCGATTCGCCTGGGTGAAACGTCTGCTATTCCTTGGAACAATCTTGGTAATCTACTGAAAGCCCATTTTGGGCGCATTGAGGAAGCCGAAGCTGCCTATCGCATGGCGATTCGTTTAGATGAAACGTACGCCTATCCTTGGAATGGCCTCGGCAACTTGCTGCAAGATAATCCAGTTTACTTTGACGAAGCCGAAGTCGCCTATCGCACCGCGATTCGGCTAGATGAAACGAGTGCTTCTCCTTGGAACAACCTCGGTAACTTGCTGCAAGACCATCTTGCGCGATTTGAAGAAGCCGAAGCCGCCTATCGCACTGCGATTTGCTTGGATGAAAAACTTACACAGCCTTGGCATAACTTGACACAGCTGTGGAAAATAGACCCAACACGCCCTACCCAACAAAGCACCGAATCCATAATCGAACTTTGTCAATTCGCCGCCCGCACTGAAAAGCTACCTGAGGGGTTTGAGTTGTTAATCTCCTCACTATTAAAAGCCAACAAACTCCCCGAAACCCTGCGCGCCCTGGAACAAACCGAGCTCAAAATGCGCGCCCAGCCCTTGGTCGAAGCACTGCGCGCGTTGCATCAGCAGGCTCCAACGCATTTGGCAAGTTTGGCGGCCGAAGTGCGTGAGGCCAGTTATCAAGTGTTGAAGCGACTTGCGCCGGAGTTCGCCGCCCGCATCCAGCGCGAGATGCCAGCGATGGTGGCGGGGTTTGTATTGCCGGATTCGGTGAAGCCAAAGCAGCCCTAGCTTGCTGCCGCGTTTAGCCGCTCCGTTAGCAATGGTGCGGCTCTGCCCTTCGACAAGCTCAGGGCGAACGGTTCTATCGATGATTCATAGCGTTGATATAAATCCCAGCCCTCAATACAACTGCCGATTCAACCCCAAAGCCTGCAAAATCTTGCTCGCGATTTCTTCAATTGAGGTATGCGTGCTGGACACCGACGGAATGGCTTCTCGACGGAATAGTTTTTCCGCGGCGTCCACTTCCCAGCGGCACTGCTCGATTGCGGCATATTTGCTATTCGCGCGGCGTTCTGTGCGAATTTGACTGAGGCGCATTGGATCGATACTTAAACCATAAACCCGCGCTTTTTGCGCTTTTAGGCGGGGAGGTAGTTCGCCGTGTTCTAAATCTTCTTGTACCAACGGGTAGTTCGCGGCGCGTATGCCGTAGTGCAGTGCTAAATACAGGCAGGTTGGCGTCTTACCAGAGCGCGAGACGCCGACCAGAATCACCTCGGCGTCGGAAAAATTGACGTCGATGCCATCATCGTGCGTCAGCGCATAGTTGGTTGCATGCATGCGCGACTCGTACTCAGCATAATTATTGAGCCCGTGCGCTTTGCCTACACGCGGCGTGCGGGCGCGCCCCAATTCTTGTTCTAGCGGGCCAATGAAAGGCGCGAACACGTCCAACATTAGCGCGCCGCTTTCGGCAAGAATCGCGCTCAAATCCGGATCGACCACGGTGTTTACAACAATTGGCCGCTGCCCGGTTTCTGCTCTGGATTGCTGCAATTGGGCGAGTGCTGCGCGTGCTTTTGCTTCGTTATCGACAAACGCCAGGCGGCAGGTCTGAAACTCGGTGCCGTCAAACTGCGTGAGCACACTGTGACCAATGGTTTCAGCGGTAATGCCGGTGCCGTCGGAAATATAGAAAATCGGGCGTTTGGCAGAATTCGTCATCGTTTTTTGTCCATGAACCAAAATTTGCGTAAATAAGCGGTGAAATTATCGCGTGAGTTGGTCTAGTCTGCGTTACTTCTGTGCCTTTACTTCGATACCTATGAAAATTGCCTTCGTTGCCAGCAAAGTCCAGCCCGCACAAGATAGCTTAGCTTTGATGGTTGCGCGCTATGGCAATGTCGCGATCGAACATGCTGAGGTGGTGGTGGCCTTAGGTGGCGATGGTTTTATGCTGCAAACTTTGCATCGGACCAAAAAACATGGCTTGCCGGTGTTTGGTATGAAGCAGGGCTCTGTCGGTTTTCTGATGAATTTGTACCAGGAAGCAGATTTGATGGAGCGCTTGGACAAAGCACAAGCAGCAACTTTGCGGCCATTAAAAATGGTGGTGACTACCGAGTCCGGCGGCAGCGCGGAATCGTTGGCAGTAAATGAAGTTTCTTTGCTGCGGCAAACCAAACAGGCGGCAAAAATCCGCATTTGGGTTAACGAAAAACTGCGCGTAGATGAGCTTGTGTGCGATGGCGCGATGGTGGCAACCCCGGTTGGATCCACGGCGTATAACTTATCAGCGCACGGACCTATTTTGCCGCTGAACTCCGACGCGCTGGCCCTAACGCCAATCAGCCCGTTTCGCCCTAGGCGCTGGCGCGGCGCGATCATCAAGCGCGAATCAATGGTGCGGTTCGAGATTTTGGATCATTACAAGCGCCCAGTCAGCGCAACCGCCGATTCCACAGAAATTCGCGATGTGGTGGAAGTTACCGTGCAAGAAGCCCTTGATGAACGCTATACGGTGATGTTTGATCCCGAGCACAATTTGGAGGAGCGCATTTTAAATGAGCAGTTTGCTTTTTAAATCAATGACTTAGCAAGCTTTTTTTGTATACTGAAGAAAATTACTATCGTGGCAAGCGGCAGCGGTTTATGGCGGCGTACGAACTCGGCAACCTCGCTATTGTCTTCCCGGCGTAGGCCGGGATCCATTGGCTTTTCAGATGATCGGCGCTCGAGACAAGGTTGTCGCAAGTTTCAAAATGGTTCCCAGCCTGCGCCGGGATGACGTTGAGGCAAATTGTGGCCTGCGGTAGCTTTTGAGCCCGGCCTCCTAATCTAGT
>JAYVAQ010000227.1:0-2803 GCA_043750875.1 Rhodanobacteraceae bacterium | reverse complement strand
GCGAAGGCGAGTTTGCTTGGCCCACCAAAGGCTAATTCACCCTGCGCATCAACAATGCGGTGAGTGGAACCCAAGGCGTCGGTCAGCAAGTATTCCTGTTTGGTATACGGTGATAGGCCGGGCTGAATCACTTGCAGTTGGGTCATCCCGCTGGTGTAGCGGCGCACTTCAGTTCTGCCATCTGCTTTAGCTAGCACTTCGGCATCGCCAACATAATGCGTGACTTGACCTTGGCTATTTTCCACAGCATTGGTGCCATCAATATCGTAACGGCGCAGGCGTTGATGCCCAATGCCGTACTGGAAGCGCGTGACGTGCGCGCGTGGAAAATTGCTGACGATACTGGTGGCGGCATCAAAGCTGGAATAGCGAATGCTGCGTTTCAAATTGCCACCGGCGAAACTGGCGATTTGATTGCCCCGGCTGTCGTAACAGAAGCTTTCGCTGTTGCCGATGCGCGTTAATGCAAACGCGCCCGGTGCGGCTGAACCTGCAACAAATTGGCAGCTGCTGGGGGCAAAGGTATCGTAAAAGTATTGCCCGGCAATATTGTATTTGGATTGGATATTGCCGGTGTTGTAATAGCTCATTGCCTCGACGGTGCCATTGCGCACGGTGCCAGTCAGGCGCTGCAATTGATCGTAGCTAAAAGCTTCGTTGCTGACTAAGGTGCTGCTACGGTCACTGCGCGACATTACATTGCCCTGCAAATCATAGCTGTAGAACAAATCCTGCAGCTGACCATAGCTTGGGTTGCCCAGGCCATTACCCTCAGCACCGGTCTTAATTTGCGTCAGCCAGCCTGAGTTATCGGCATAGCCGCGATACACGGTCATCTTGCTGGCGTTGTTACCTAAAACTTCTTCAGTGACGTTGCCGCGTGCATCTACGGTTTTAGTTTCGCGATAAATTTGCCCTGGCGTGGTGGCGTTGACTCGATAGACATTGCGCAGTAGTTCTGGGTAGCCACGCGCGTTGTACTGCAAGTGCTCCCCGGTGCTTGGGATGGGTGCGCGATTGACGCCAAAGTACCTGCCCACTTGCCCGCTAAAGTAGTTTTGCGCGGGGCGGCCGAATTCATCGAACTTAGCTTCCAGCACATACGTGCGCTCGTCTTGTATGCGCTGCGTGGTGGCGATACCGCGACCAAAGCTGTCATAAACAATGCTGGTCACTTCGCGGTCTTGCGTGGTGCCGTTGATTGGCAGCAAAGAAGCGGTGTTGACTTGCCCGATGCCGTTCGCAGCCAAATCGAAGCTGGTTGTTGTCTTTTGATACGCCGAGCCCGCAGTACAGGCACTACCGGCCGCAACATCATATCGCTCGGTCATTCGCCCGGCAAAATCGTGCAGCGCGAGCATGCAACTGCCATCGCCTGCGATTTGCTTGACGACTTCCCCGGCGTCGTTATAGACAAAGCTGTAATTGCCCTTGTTTGAATCCGTGGAGCTGGTGCGTCGGCCAAATTGGTCAATCACAAAGGTGGTAGTTGTGCCCGTCTCGCCACCCACCGGCGTGGTGGTGATTGATTTCAAATCTTCTGAATTCCAGTACTGATAGCTAACTTGGTTGCCCAAGGCATCGACTACGCGCACCACGCGGCCTAATAAATCCTTCGTTTCAGTTTTGGTTTCCGTTTGGCCCGAGCCGTTGACTGGGTGCGTCACGGTGGTCGTCAAACCCACGTACTGCGTGGTGGTTTGCGCGCCATTTGCCGCGATCAGCGTGGTGACGCGGCCGAGCGCGTCAAAGTAGCTGGAATTCCAATATTGCGTGCCACTGGCAAGTGCACCCGGTAAAGGCCCACTTGTGGCGGCAGGTGAATAGCTGAAATAGGGTTCAGATACTTTTGTCACGCGACTCAGTCGGTCATAAAAGGTGCGCACAGCGACAAATTGCGTGGCCTGAAAGCCTTGTTGGATCGACAAAATCTCCCGGCCCAACACATCAAAGTATTGCCAAGTGGTTGCGGCACCGGCGGTGGCGTTTTCAGACACAAACACCGCCCCGATGTTCGCCGGGCAGCGCAAATCAGATACTTGATCGCACCAGCGGCGGCGCATCAGCATGCTAGCTCCGGTATTGGAACTGCTGAAGTATTTTTCGCCAAATTGACTGTAAGCCGAACGCGCTTTCCCGCCATTGATTGATTCGACGTACTGCGGGTTACCGAACGCGTCCATTGCCGTACGGCCTGCCAAGGCGTCATATTTAATTTCGCTCAACGTCACCAGCGCTTTGCCGCCCGCAGTATTAACCACCTCTTTCTCGGTAAGGCCAAAGCGCCCGCTGGCGTTGTAACCCATCGCGGTAAAGCGCGCGAATAGACTCAAGCTATTGCTGCTTGCTGAGATCACGTTCGCGACACCAAAAGATGTGCAATCGGGCACCGGCAAACTGCCGCTTTGCGCGATAGTTTTAATGACATTGCCATACACATCGCGGCAATAATATTTGCTGCTGAGCGCAGGGCTGCCAATCGATTCGGAGGCAATCAGGCCAGTGCTTGGGTCGTAGGTGAAGTTCGTGTAACGGCTTTGGTAGGTGGTTGAATGAAAACTTCCAACCGTAGTTGACGAAAGCCGATTGATGAACCATCGATTATCGTCAATGAGGTCACCGGCGTAGGTGTTGCTAACGTTTTGGTAGAGGTGCGGTGAATTGGTGTTGGGAAACAAGTAGTTACTGCCCGTTGTCATTGCGCCACGAGTTAGCGTTTTGGAATCTTCGGAGTTGGATATAAAGTTTCCGGCTAAATCCTGTTTCGCATTTAGCGAGAGTGTGCCTACTACCTCGAAAGGTG
>JAYVAQ010000226.1:0-7136 GCA_043750875.1 Rhodanobacteraceae bacterium | reverse complement strand
TCGCGGTTACATAGGCAACGTAGCCGATACAGCTCAAATCCCCCTGCCCATAACGCAACGTCGCCTGCACCATGCGACAGGCATCTACCACAAAGCCATTAAATCGCCCGGTTTGATACGTTGAATACGACAAGGCGAAATAAATTCGCATCTCCAATAAGTGCTCAACCTGCGTCATTTCCGGCGCGCTGAGCAACTGGGCATGACTCCGCTCTGCCAGCATTACCTCGGTGCGCGCGAATTCCTCTACGAAGGCCGTGCCGGCATCATCCTCGGTCGCGGGAAAACTACCGCCAAGTAGTCCAAGTGCGAAAATTAGCACTGGATACGAATCGGCAAAACGCCCTTGAATGTGATACTGATCAACCTGTACTAAGCAAAGCGTGACTTTCGCAACAACATTTTCGCTGGCGGCAAGGCCTTCTGGATAGAGCGCTTCAGCCTGCATAAAATTGCCAGCAAGATATTCTGCCTCAGCCAACTCGCAAAAAAGTTCTAAGCATTGTTCCGGCTGCACTAACCAAGCATCCGGTGTTAGTAGCGCCTTCGCTTGGCGCAATAAATTTACCGCTGTCGGAAATGCAGACGCGGATTTCGCCTTCATCCCAGCACGTAAATTGAGCGCCAAGACCTGCGCTCGCTCGCCGGAACCGTCGATGAGCGTGGAGGCACAGTTCAGCGCATGCAAAATTATAAAAAGGCGCTCGTCTAACTCTGCGTTCGAGCTAGCGGCCAGCAATAAACGCCCGCAACGTAGCTGTAAGTGCGGTAGTAGCTCTGGCGGGGTGAGCTGATACGCGGCTTGCTGCACGCGATCGTGCAAGAAGCGATAGCGTGCATTTTCCAGCTGTCCTGGGCTGTCGGAAAATTTATACTGTTCATTGAGCGGCAAAACGAGCCCAGACTGCAAGGCGGGCCAAAGTACCAACGCAACATTGACCGCGTCTTGCGCACACACCGCCATCAATTGGCGCATATCAAAGCTACCGCCTAAGTGCGCTGCGGACGCGAGTAAATTTTGCGTCAGCGGTGCCAGTAAACGCACTTTGTCTAGCATCAATTCCACAACATTATCGGTAATACCGCGCTGCTGAATGTGCTCAATATTCCAATGCCAAACGCCCTCAGCGCGTTGATAGTGGATATCACCCAATTCATGCAAGGTGCGCAGCAGTTGCCCTAAAAAGAACGGGTTGCCGCGCGTTTTCTCAAAACACAACATCGCCAAAGGTGCAACGGTAGCAACACTGCAATGCAGCGTATCCGCCACTAAGCTAGCGACATGAGTAAGCTCCAAATTACGCAATTGCAGCCGCTCAATGCCGCCATTGCCGCGCTCGATCGCGGCTATTGCTAGGCACAAGGCATGGGATTCGCCGACTTCGTTGTCGCGATAGGCGCCCACAATAAGCACACAACGCTCGTTTCCATCTTGGATAAGGTGTTGCAGCAGCTTAAGCGTCGGTGCATCAGCCCATTGCAAATCATCCAAAAATAGCAGCAATGGATGGCTCTTACTGGCAAGCGCTTTGACGAACTGCGCGAATGCGATGTGAAAGCGATTTTCCTTTTCCGCCGCTGGCAAAGGTGCTAACGCCAAAGGCGTGCCAATTAGTAACGCTAAGCTCGGAACAATTTCGGCGACAGCGCCTGCTTGGTCACCCAAACTGCTTAATAATTTTGCTTTCCAATAGCCGCGTCGTTCTTCGCCCTCGGTCGCCAACTGTCGCAGGAGCTGCTGGAACGCCTGAATCAGCGCCGAATAAGGCTGATTGCGCGAATATTGATCACATTTGCCACGTATCAGATAGCCGCGCTCAGCGATAATTGGCCGATGCAGCTCATTCACCAACGCACTCTTACCAATGCCAGAGTAGCCGCTAATCAGCAATAGCTTTGCGCGGCCGGCCGCCGCACGTTCAAATGCGGCTAAAATCTGAGCACATTCAACTTCCCGGCCATAGAGCTTTTGCGCGACACAAAAACGCTCAGGAACGTCCGCCTGCGCCATCGGAAACGGCGCAATGCGCTGGCCGCGCTGCCATTGTTGGCTGCACTGGCTTAAGTCTCGAATCAGCCCAAAGCTACTTTGGTAGCGGTCATCCGGAAATTTTGCTAGTAGCTTTTGTACAATTTCCGAAATTGGCTCTGGAATCGAAGGGTCAAGCCGATGCAACGGCACCGGCATAATCGCAATTTGCGCGTGCAACAGTGTCATCGGGTCGTTTGAATGGAACGGCTTGCGGCCCGAAAACAGCTCATAAAGACTAATACCGAGCGAATAAAAATCGCTGCGATAATCCACATCTAGGTTGGTACGCCCAGTCTGTTCGGGCGACATGTATTCCAAAGTGCCGCGCAAAAAGTTGTCATGGCTCAGCTTTTGCGCATGGTCTAGCCGACTTGAAAGGCCGAAATCACAAAGTTTAACGCGCATCGTTGACACTTCGACCAGCACGTTTTTAGGGGCGATATCGCCATGAATTAAGCCGTGTGCATGCACATCACCCAGCGCTGAAGCGAACTGAATCGCAATAGCTAGCCGCTCCGATAAATCCAGCGGCTGCTGCGCGATCAATTGCGCCAGATTCGTGGAGCCAAAATCTTCCAGCACCAACACCAAATTGCGCTCAAACTGTTTAAGTCCAAGCGTGCGGATGACCCATTTTGATTCAATTGAATTCAGAATCGCATGCTCGTGGTGCCAGCGCGCTAGCAACTCCGGGGCTGGGCGGTTGGAATCTTGATATTTGAGCACCACCCGCTCGCCACGCTGCGTGTTAGCCCGTGCAACGATGGTTTCATCGACCGCATAAATGACGTCTCGAATCGTAAAACCAGCCAGATTCATGTGCGGCGTGCTGAGCATTGAAAGTTAGGTAAGTTTTAGCAAACTAACCATAGCATGCTAGGTGCAATTATGGCGCTCAGGACGCGCCAACCCGCAATCGTTTTGCGCACTAAAATAACGCTACGGAGCATGCCTGCCGCGCGCAATCCACCACGCCCGCAATAGGCCAGCCAGGCCGGGCAAAGTCGCCGAAAATCTGACCTTCAGCGCCGCAGCTTCTTTGGCCCAAATTCCCGCCTCGCGCGCTTGCAATAGCGCATAACTTCGTGTGGCAGATTGCCCGCGCGAAACCCGTGGTTGCAAAGCGCTCTGTAGCGCAAGCCGAATCGTGTTTAACTGTGCCGCGATTGCGCCGCTCGCGAGTGTTGGCTCGACTATTTGCGACGCCTTAAGCTGAAACTCTGCCAATGCAGCTCGACTGAACACCCCGGGGCCATAGCGCTCAGGCTTTGCATAGTTTTGCAGTTGACGCTTAAGCGCAAGCTCAGTCCAAATAGCCGCAGTTGCGCTCTCGTCGATCAGCTCAGACGCGGCAGCCGCAAAGGCCGCCAACTGACTGCGCTGTTGCGCACTATCGGACGCGGTTGGCAACGTGATCCATAGACATGCCGCGCGCGTTAAGTCCGGTAGCGCGCGCACGTTCGAGCGCGCGGCACACAATGCCTGCGTAAGTGGATGCCTGGGCGCACCAGAAACGGCCAAATCCGCTTCATCGGTCCACCACGCGAGTTTCGCTTGTGCCACTTCGTGATTGCTCAAGGCAAACATCGCTTGCAATAACTCTTCAACCAACACCACGGAGGCAAGCCAGTGCGTAGGCTTTGCGGCAAAGCGATGACACAGCGCTAACGCAGGTTCGCGCTTTAGCCAGTCCGCACTAAACTCGGCCAACTGCGGGCTTAGGCTACTCATCCAAGCTGCTGTCATCACTTGCAGGCAGCAAGCTGCTAAGTACAGACTCTAGCCAATAGGTGCTTACCACGCGCGCGGCGACCAGATCTTCTAAGATCATTTCCTCGACTAGCTCACCCACTTCGGCAAGGTCGAACGCGTCATCGTCGCTGCTTTCTAGATCCTCGTCTTCCTCGTTGTCACTGAATTCGTATTTGGTGCCATCTTCGTGGTCGCTTTCGTCCCCGTCTTCGTCATAACCATCGTCTTCGCCATCACTGGCGTCGTCCCCGAATATGTCTGCATCTGCTGCTTCGGCGCTAGCCGCAGCATCGGCGAGACCTTCTAAATCGAGTTTGGCTAAATCAGATTCTGCTAGATCAAGATCGGATTCGCCGCCAGAATTGTGCTCCAACGTGATCCGAGCTATGGCAGCGTCTATTGCCGCTTCATTCTCGAAATCGACCTGGCTTTCGTCGGCACCTGCGCCCAGAAGTCCCGCCTGTGCGCGTAAAGATGCCAGATCTTCGGCATAATTTTCCAGCAAGTGATCTGCATCCTGCGCATGA
Organism: Rhodanobacteraceae bacterium; assembly: GCA_043750875.1. Taxonomy (GTDB): domain Bacteria; phylum Pseudomonadota; class Gammaproteobacteria; order Xanthomonadales; family SZUA-5; genus JANNYA01. Next base: position 2,825 of record JAYVAQ010000226.1, on the reverse strand, counting down.
AACGGCACCATTGCGGCGATGTGTAAGACGCCGTCACTATTGATCAAACGCGCGCCGATCACATCACCGACGGCGATTTGCATTGAGCCCAATTTTTCATGCACAAAGGCATTTTCCATTTCCGGCGCAAACAGATCGAGTACTTCCATTCCCAAACCATGGGTTACAGACAACACTTTGTAGGCGCGCAGTCCTGAGCAGCTTAGCGCTTCGTAAAACACGCGATCTTCAGTAGCGATGGGCCCGCCTATGTCTAAAAACCACTCCAGGCCGCTGCGCTTCTCGCCGCGAAACTCAAATTCGGCATCAATGCAAATGAAGTCAGTGACTAGCGTCGCAACACCATTCGCACCGGCGTGCTTGCCGGAATTTAGGATTTCACGTTCTTCAGCATCAAATTCAAAGAAAAACTCATCTGCCTGCGCTGGAATCTGGCTGCGAAATTTCCCGGCAACCCAGTCCGCCAACCGCCCTAGTCGACGTGATGTTAGTGATTCCAGACTTGGCTTTACCTGCTCAAGCAAACAACAGTGCTTGAACTTTTTGCCGCTGCCACAGGGGCAACGTTCGTTTCTTCCGATTTGCGTCATTGCGTACTCTGGTTCAGTGATTTATGGCGTGAGCATAACAATCGCTGAGCCTGAAACAAATTCCATCACAAGTGGCTCAGAAAGCTGATCTAAAAGGCCTTCGCCGTTCAACTCGTAAGATTGCCGCCGCAATGCTCGCCCAATCACTTGTTCACACAATAACTGAGTGCCAAAGGCGCGAATGCCCAGCACATGCGTCACGGTATTGGCATCCCAACCTTCGGTCAGCATTGAAACCGACACCACACAGCGAATGCCACCGCCCAATTGTCCGGCTTTGCCGACAGTGTTCATCACCTCGCGCAGCAATTCTTGCTCGGTAATATATTGTCGGCGGCGCGCGCATCGCCGGTGCGCTCAATTTTCTCGCGTCTAAATTGCGCGATTTCATCCGCTGCCATCGCGCGGAAACCCTCGTCCAACGCGTCGCCCGCTTCCAGTTGTTCGCTGTCAATCAACAAGGTGTTCGGGCGGGCAAAGGGGTTGCCGTTGTCATCAAAGTTGCGAAACAGCGGCAAGCGACCGTACTCGAGGCCGCCATCCTGACGCCGAAAGCCCGAAACGAAGTCATACACCAATTTTGAGATCGCGGTGTTTTGACACACGATAATGAAACAGGGCGGCACCGCAACACCACTTTCTTGCCACAGTTCAAAGGTTTTTTCGTAGTGCCCGTAAAGCGCTTGAAGTGCGGTTTGTAACCGCGCAGGCAGTTTCAATGGATCGAGTGCGCCGCCTTGTCCACGGCCCTTTTTCGGCATGTCTTTGGCAACATGTGCCCACAGATTGCGATAGACGGGTAACTCTTCACCCGGAATATTTTCCGCCACCGGCACACGTGGCAATTTCACGATGCCACATTCGATAGCGTCCATCAGCGAAAAATCGCTCATTGTTCAAGGGAATAGCGTGCCTTCGGCGTAGCCTGAACCACTTAGAAAAAACGGTGTCGCGGACAAATCCATGACCCGCAACACGCCCAATTTGCGATTCGCCGCTTCAATGCCAAAAATCCAAAGCCGCGCGGCTTCGCGATTGTGTTCTGCCTCTTTGCGTTCGTCGCCAACTAAATCTGCTTCTTCAATGTCTTTAGGCTTTTCACGATAGCAATGGTGTGCTTCGTCATTGATCACCAAAATATTTTTCATGCCCATCAGTTCGGGCATCACCCTTTGCAGCATCTGGCCTTCGGTTTCTACCGTCTCCACCGCATCGCCGGTGCGCCCTTGTAAAAGTTGCCGCCCACCTTTGGAAATCTCGATGCGCTCGCGCTGCTTAAACGCGTGGTAGTTGGTGATTACAATTTTGGCGCGGCTGATGTCATCGAGCATGTCCGCTGGTAGCAATTCCCGATCGCGGTAATAGCTATTCGGGTCGTTCGGTTGCAATACCCGCAAGCGGTCTTTAATCGTCAGCCCCGGCGCGCAAATCAAAAATCCGCGCGAAAAGCTTTTGCTGGCCGGGCGGCGCACCGCGTTGACGGTTTGCCAAGCAATTAGCATCGCCATCACCGTGGTTTTGCCCGCACCCGTGGCTAATTTGAGCGCAAGGCGCAGCAGCTCAGGGTTCGCATCCTTATTGACGCGTGCCAAATAATCCAGCAACACCTTGCCGCTTTTGCTTAAACCCGCCACTTCGGTCAACCAAATCGCGGTTTCAGCGGCCTCGAGTTGGCAAAAAAACGGCCGTACCCCCGCTAAATTTATGCGAACGCCAGTGCTGCAACAAACGCGCGGTTTCCGGCGTCACCTGCCATTGGCTGGCATTGGGCAGCGCACGCCAACTATCAACGCTCTGGCGCACCTGATTAATCATGTCGGAAACGATGTATTGCTGATCCGCTGTCGAAATCTTGTTGCCGTCGCCCAATGACATTTCAGTTTGCTGCGCAGTTTGCATACGCTTTCTGGGCTTGGGAATCGGCGAAACGAAGGAAGCACGGCGTCTGGAATGCAGCACTTGCTGCGTTGGCTGGCCATCCGCGTCCAATTCCCAATGCTGCTGTGGGCTGGTGTAGGGGGAATTTAGAATTGGGTGATCAAAAAATGGATTGGACATAATCGTTGCGGGCCTGTTTTGGTGCGCTTTCCGAAAGTTAAATCATTTAGCTGGACGACGGAATCGTCCACGCAGTGCGGTGCCTCGAGCATGACTGGGCGAACACGCACTGTCTGGCCGATTTTTACCGCTGCATGCATCGGGAACTCGAGGTTTATTCGGACAACTTCACCGGAG
>JAYVAQ010000225.1:0-15204 GCA_043750875.1 Rhodanobacteraceae bacterium | reverse complement strand
ACAGTTCCGAAGTTTGTGCGGTGCGAAGTTTTGCAGTAGCGCGGTCAACAAGCGCAAATTCCAACTACAAATTGCAGGCCGACCATGCGGCATTCGGCGGTATCGCGCTATCATTGGTTTCTGGGCCGCATGTCGGCTGAATTCAACGTTAGACCCCATGAGAATTGTACTTTGTACGTTCGGAATTCTGTCTCTAATTGCCTCAAGTGGGTCGAATGCGCTTGAGCCGAAGTCCGGGGTTGCCTTTAGTGAAGTGATGCTGGCTGACTTGGACGAGAGCCACAAAGCCGAGATTGAGTACATCGTTAACGGCGCATCGCCTAAAGAGCCCTTCGCGTGGTCATTGCGGATCAAGGTGCAGGGTAAAGTTGCGCTTGAACTGATACACAACTATCCAGAGTCCGACGGGCCGTTTAAAGATCCAAGATACAATGATGGATGCTCGGGTTTTGATCAGTGCAAAAGGCACTGGTACTTTAACCAGCTACCGGAGAGATTTCAGCGAATTATTGAAAAATCGCCCGGTTCCAAGGAAATGGCAGAGTGGGAAGTTGCGGCAATGGAATCGCTCGCTTCTGAGTTTTTGAAGGGAAAAGGGGCCTCGGAAGACGAAATACAAAAAGTACTTGAAGAAATGTTCGAGCTAAGGAAATCTGGATTTGTTGTTGTAGTCCCTCCCATAAGTCCCTACCAAGACGATGCTTCTTTTATGTACGTTCCGTCGCTAGGATATTTTGTTCCTTATTTGGATGATTGAATCGGTAAGCGCGTGGGGTCTAACTAAAAATTGCAGGCCGACCATGCGGCATTCGGCGATATCGCGCTATCATCGGTTTTCGGGCCGCATGTCGGCTGAATTCAACGTTGGGTGCCAATGAAAAATCTGCCTCGGCCCGCAATCTGGAAATGGCGAACTGAGATATTTCTGGTTCGATCAGTGCTTGCTTTTGCTCGCGTGACAGTGGATTGGGAAGCATCTTCCGAAGTGAATCAATTCTTTGTCGATCGGTACTTGCGCCTCGCCGAATTTCATCGCAGAAAAGGTGCAATGGTTCGTGCGCGCCGCCTCTACGCGCTAGCCGCAATGCATTGGCATTTCCAAGACCCCGAACAACCGCCGCCCGCCATCGCAGACGTTATGCCGGTGCCTTTGCCACCGTTGCTTACTTGGGCAGTTTCCCCCGGCACAATACAAAAGCCTGGCTTTCGCAAGGCCGCATAAATGGCGGCTCACAACGTTTGCTCAGTTGGCTCCCAACTGCAAATTCCAGCCGACCATGCGGCATTCGGCGATATCGCGCTATGCTTAGTTTTCGGGCCGCATGTCGGCTGAATTCAACGTTAGACTTTGCATGAAACTTATCGCTGAAAAACTCGGCAAGAACGACAAGCTCGATCGCTTGCGGTTCGTCCGCGCTGACGGAAGCGAGACACAAACTGTCATGCCTCGTCAGGGCACGCTGCCGCATGATTTAGTGCACTTCATCGTTGAGTCGGCGCTGCCCTTGAAGCATGGCTTCTTGAGCTTGGTCGCGATGGGGTCCAGTGCGGACTTTGTCATGCAAGTCGTTCACGACCCTGCCAACCAAACTATCGCGACGGAAGCAGTCCAAGCTGAGGCAATCGTGGAGGCTCTTCAAACGCAGTTATGGGCTGGCTCTTTTGACCTCGGAGCTTTCATGGACGGCGCAACTTCGGCGAGTGCTGCCCGTGGTAGAACTGCATTCGACTTTACAGGTATAGATCCGCAAACAACGTTGTACGACTGCGCGCTTGGGCTTCTAGAGCGGTGGGTACAAGTGCCGTACCACCAATGCTTGGAGCTGAGCTTTGTCGCGGGCAAGGTCTAACTATTTGGTCAAGCGGACTGCGCAGGGTGCGTTGCGTGTTTCCTGATGTTTTGTCGCGGCGCAGCCGCTTACCACGTCGTTAGATTTGCGTGCCACTCTGAGGAACCGGGCAAGATGACTTCCGAAAATTCCTATGAGTCAAAAGCATTAACACCTGAGCAGGAGGTTTTGCTCGCCGAGTTTGCGCGGCGGACATGGACGGCTTTCTTGGAGGAATTTGATACTTATTCGGATGAAGGACGGAGGAAAGACGCACTATCTCGGGCAGCGAAGGCGGCATATTTTCTCGGAGACACTCCTCGGGCACAAAAATTGGCGGAGGAGTCCCTGAGTGTTGCTGATGGTCTCAAAGGTACCTGGAGCTACGGCAATGCCATTCATGATGCCAATCTTGTGCTTGGGCTTATCGCGCTTGACGATAGCAAAGTAGAGAACGCTGAGTCGTATTTGCTCGCGGCAGGAGCAACGCCCGGATCACCTCACTTAAATAGCTTTGGGCCTAACACCACACTTGCAAAGAGGCTTCTCGACATCGGGCGAGCTGCTACCGTTCTGCGCTATCTTGAAGCTTGTGTCGCATTCTGGGAAGGTGGCAGGCTGAACTTGGAAAATTGGCCAGTTCTTATCCGTGATGGAAGGTCTCCGAACCTGATGGCAAATATGTACTACTGATTCAAGGGCGCAAATCTAACTCTTAGGATTGAAACGACCCCACGGGTCGCTTCAATCCAATGTTCAAGAAGCCCGGTAGCTTGATGCAAGGCTGATCGAAGTGAGCTTTTTCTAGTCTATGGGGATTGCTTTTCGCCGATCTCAGATTTGGGCGGGCGAAGTGCGCTGAGTTACGGCCGGTAGTGGCGCAACGCACTCAATCGAACGCTTTTTTTAGTTGATTTTAGGGATTTGTTGCTGCCCGAATGTGCGATCTTGGGATGGTTTTACTTCGTTGGGCACACATGATTTTGCCTGCACCTTGAGTGCTGGCAATGCGCGTGTTCGCAGCGCAACTGGGTCGTTGCGTTTATTCCAAATTGGGTTCGCGCGGTGGCCCGGTGTGATGCAAATTTCTGCTAATCCAGGGCCGGATCACACAGGCAAATCGTAGTGCGCCGCCGCAGTCCCGGCACGCGGGAACGGGTGTAGTTTTACGCGTGGTCGTTGGCGGTATCAGCTCGAATGCGCTGGCCAGTTGGATGCTCAAATGCACCTGCTCTAGCGTGATTTTTGAGCTGGAACCTAGGAAGCCAAAATAGCGGATTTTCATAAATCCGCTGGGTAAGACATGGGTCAGAAAACGCCGCATAAATTCGACTGCATCCAAACGCAGGATGCGGTTTCGTTGGCTGCCGACTTTTTTCCAACGGACGTGAACTTGATCGCCTTCCACCTTGACGATGCGGTGGTCTGAGATCGCGACTTTGAACACGTAAGGTGCCAAATAGTTGAGCGTGGCATCCGCGCTGGGCACCGATTGGCAGTTGACATTCCACTCTTGCAGCCAGACGCTTTCCGGAATCAGCGCATACAAATCCCTGACTTTCATAAGCGCTAAAAACTTGCCGCGAAAGAGTTTTGACAGCGCACGCACGGGCAGGAAGAAAGCGTTTTTAGAGCGGTGCCATTGGCCCGAATCGACATCGATAGCGCCGCCAGGGATGACGTAGTGAATATGTGGGTGATATTGCAACTGCCGCCCCCAGGTATGCAAAACGCCAAAGAAGCCACAGCCACTGGCACCGAGGTGGCGGGTGTCTTTTGCCAAGGCTTTGATGGCCTCGGCGGATGCAGCGAAGAGCGCGCTATAACCCACTTTTTGGTTGGCTCGAAGCACGCCACGCAGGGCCTCGGGCACAGTGAAGGTCAACATAAGTTATTGATGGGTTGTTTTGCCAAGGCAAAACAAACGCGGCCCTGGCAATTGCCGCTCGATCTGGCGATCCAGCCATGCAAACGCCTTGGCGCCCTGGCAGATCGGGCAGTGGCGATTGCCGCAACTGGCAGCGGTCACATGCCGACAGCCGCAAGTACCACAGGCAAAACAGACGCTGCCGAGCGCGCCGGTTCGACAGGCAATAATGGCGTTAATGACGCGTTGGTGCGTCTTGGGCATGAGCGCGCCAAAGCGCGCCAGGTAAGCGGGCGCAAAGCGAGAAAAGATATCTTGAATGGCGCTCATTTAAGATCCGCCATCAGTGCTTGAATGCGCGTGCAGGCATCGGCTTGGCCGAAGTTGATCAGGTGTACGTAAACCAGCGTCGTCTGAATCTGCGAGTGGCCTAGATAGCGCTGAATGGTCGGCAAATTGACGCCCGCTTCGAGCAACTTTCCTGATGGTTCGTTTGCCAAGGCAAACAAACGTGTGGCGTAGGAGTGGCGCAAGGTGTGTATGGACACGTCTTTTTTGGCGATGCCAGAGGCCACGCAGGCTCGCCGCATAGCCCCTTGCAGGCTGGTTTTGGCTTGCGGCGCATCGGCCGCCTTGCAGCGCGCGGCAAGATCGCGCATATCGCCCCGGCCTTGGGCGGGAAACAACCATCGCGGATGCCGGTGGGTGAGCCAATGCGCACGCAGCATCAGCAAGGTCGAGTGCGGCAAGGGCACAAAGCGATCTTTGCTGCCCTTGCCACGATGCACGTGAATTAAGCCACGCTGCGCGTCGATATCCGACACCGTCAAATACTGGGCTTCCTGAAGGCGCAGTCCACAGGAATATACGACGGATAAAAACACCCGATAACAGTCCTTATTGACGCACGCCAAAATCGCCCGAACTTCGGCGCGCGAGAGCACGGCAGGCAGCGAATGCGGTTGCTTGGCGTTGAGCAACTTGAGCGTTGGCCAAGGCCGAATCAGGACGTGGGTGAAGAAGAACTGGATGGCAAAATAGCTAATGCGCAGCGTGTTCGGTGCCCAGCGGCTGACGTTGCGCCGATGCAGATAATAGCCGCGCAGTTGCGCCTCGGTGAGTGCTTCGGGTTCGCACTGAGCGAAGTCAAAAAGCTGGCGAACGGAACGCAAATAGGACTCTTGCGTGCGTTCGCTGAGGCCTTTGAGCTGCGGCGCTTCTTGGGCTACACGGTAAAGTTCGGGGGACATGGCACGACTCCTGATAGGCCGCGAAATGCGGCAAGATCAGGAGGTGCAAAAAGTCTTAGAGACTGCACTTTTTGAGCGCGTCAATAGCGATATCGTGAAGTAACTTCGAAAAGCTGCCGCGTAGCGGCTTACTTGAACTACAAATTGCAGCCGACCATGCGGCCTTTGGCGGTATCGCGCTACCATTGGCTTTCGGGCCGCATGTCGGCTGAATTCAACGTTGGTCGTCAGTCAAACCGTCGCATCGCGGTAAGCTTTTAAAACCGCATTCATTCGCGTCTGCCAGCCCGCCCCAAGGCCGCGATACCAAGCGAGTACGTCGGCATCCAAACGCAACGCAATTTGCTCTTTACGGTCAAGCTCGGCTTTCGCTGGGCGTCCGCGTTTTGCGCGCAATTCTTCTATGCCAACATGTCCAGTTGCATCCGCCCAAAATGCAGCCACGGTGGTCTTGTCGTTGGCGTCATAAGGCACGTCAGTTTTGAGGGAAGGCGCGGAAGTACGCTTGTTTTTCATATTTTTCTGCCTCTCTGCAGGAAATCAATCGTGGGCCGTCGTCGCGGTCAGTCCAAACTAAAACCACCACTTTGCGGTTTAGCAACGCCAAACTTACTAATCTCTGTTCGCCATAATTTTCACTGGCGTCTTCGCGCGTCAACATGGGCTCGTCAAAAACGCTCTCACAATCCGCCAAGTCAATCTGGTGTCGTTGCAGGTTTACAGTGCGTTTTGCGGGATTGAAGCTCATGGCATAATTGTATATGCATAAAAACAATCAGGCAAACGGCCAACTAGTTAATGAAGCCGACAACGCGGCATTCGGCGATTTTGGTTTATCCTATCGCTTGTGTGCCGCATTGCGGCTTATTAAATCGTTGGTTTTCCTTGAATGCTAGGCAAAGTGAAGCTGGTCAAGGCTAAGCCATTGGCGTAGTATCTTGGCATGCACGTTATCGCCGAAATGCCAGAGTTCAGTCGAAAAGCCCCAGATTTGCTTGGCAGGTCGGAGTTTCAGGCGTTAATCACACACCTTGCAGAAAACCCTTGCTCGGGCGCAATCATGGTGGGAACCGGGGGAATCCGAAAGCTACGCTGGGTTCGCGAAGGCATGGGGAAAAGCGGCGGCGCACGGGTAATTTACTATTTTCACGATCACCGTATCCCGCTGTATTTGCTTAGTATTTTTGGCAAGAATGAGAAAGCAAATCTAACTGCCGCCGAGGCGAACGAGCTGTCCAAGTTGGTTGGTCTTTTGCTAAAAGCATCAGGAATATAAAGTTATGAGCACTGCATTTGAAAGCATTAAAACCGGGCTAAACGAAGCCATAGCGCACGCTGAGGGCAAGGCGGTGACCGCCAAACTGCATCAACCGAATGCCATTGATGTAAAAGCAATTCGAGCACAGGTTGGTATGTCACAAACGGAGTTTGCATCTTCCTTCGGCATCAGCGTTGGTACGTTACGCCATTGGGAACGCGGCGATCGGCAGCCACAAGGACCTGCGCGAGTGTTGCTGCAAGTAGTGTCAAAGCAGCCAAAAGTTGTGCTGGCAGCGCTTGCGGCTTGAAATCCAACTAAATCTATGGACTCCTCCCCAAGTCAACTGCTTTAGCAATAATCAAATGACGAGATTTGGGTCGGTGCATAAATCTATTCGTCCTATTTGATGGCGTTTTACCGCCTGGACATAATGGGTTTCGCAAGGTTCGAGCCTATAATTGCATCGGCCTTTTTGGCCATTATAGTTATCGGCTTTTTGAACCTGCGGCCGAGCCGCTTCCATCAATTTGATTTTTACCGCTCCGTTGACTTTGTTACTGGATGTTCTGTTTTTGTTGGTTTTTTACTGCTGACGCCTTTTTCTTTCCTTCATGCAGCAGCAAACTTTTGGGCTTGCGAGTGATTGCCATTGAATGCGCTGCCCTGGGTCCACGTGGCCCACACAATGCGCGCCATTTTGTTTGCTAAGCCAACGGCAGCCTTGTTAAAGCCACGTCGTTCGCGCAGCTTGACCGCCCAGCTTCGCAATGCATCCAGCGGTTTTTGCAGCTGTGTTGCTTTGATCGCGTGTGCTAACACCGAGCGCGCGCCTTGAATCATCATTGTGCCTTGGTACTGCGTTTTGACGGGCACAATTTTGATATCACTTGCTCGAACCGCTTCGAGCATGGCGGCGCAGTCGGCAGCATCGGTCTTGTTGCGACGCACGTAGGCGCGCACGTATTGCGCGGGTAACAAGCTGACGCGGTGCCCCAAGGATGTAAGCCATCGACCAAAATGATGCGCCGAGCCACAGGCTTCCATCACCACGTGCACCGGCTTGAGATTGTTCCAAAACTTTAAGAAATCCACACGCTTGAGTCGCAGCGATTGCACAATGCGAAAATTGGCATCGGCACACGCCAGCTGAAAGACTTCTTTTGCGAGGTCGACGGCAATGATTTGTACGGTGGCTAAAGCAGAGATAGACTTCATGGCGGACTTCTCCTGTGGTGGAATTACTTGAATTTAAACACCTCACAGCGTGGCACATCGATGCCGTATCAGCCCCGGAGGAGTCCATCCCATTATTGCAGGCCGACCATGCGGCATTCGGCGATATCGCGCTACCATCGGCTTTCGGGCCGCATGTCGGCTGAATTCAATGTTTAGACTCTTTATAAAAGCCGAGTAGGCTCAGATTTGGAGTAGTTGATGATCAGAATGCCGCAAAGTTCGGACACTCGAAGTGCACTGTCTTGGGTGATCCTAAGAATTGCCTTAGCTGGGCTGTTGGCGGCGCACGGGAGGGTGCGTCTCATGCACGGAGGCGTGGTGCCTTTTGGTGAGTGGCTGAGTTCTCAAGGCGTGCCGTTTGGCCTGCTTATCGCCGCAGCAATTACTGGGATTGGGATTGTCGGAACCGTCCTTTTCGCAATAGGTGTCGGAGTATTTGAGTTGTCCATAGTTTTTTCGATCATCTATGCAACAGGTGCAGTATTGGTGCCGCCAATCGGCACCGCCGCCTGGCCAATAAATTTGTCCGGCTGGCTGGTTTGTCGTTGGTGCCGGTCGCAACGGCATGGAATACAGCGCCTTGCTCATCGTTTGCTTGCTGCTGGTGGGATGGCAACACCGAGGTCTTTTAAAACAGAGGCCTAACTGAACGTTTTTTCCCGGCGGCGTAACACGCTAAGGAAAAGCGCTCCGCAACATTAATTTAGGAGGTCCGTCATGCTTTCAGGAAGTTGCCACTGTGGTGCGGTCACGATCGAACTGCCGTCAATGCCAGAGATAGCCACGAGTTGTAACTGCTCGATGTGTAGACGCTTAGGCGGCGTTTGGGCTTATTACGCGTTCGCTACGGTTCGAATCACTGGGCACCCAGAGAACACTCAGGGCTACGTCCAAGGTGACAAAACCCTCAGTACCATTCGTTGTGCCACATGCGGGTGCGTAACGCACTGGGAACCGCTTCCGCCGGAGCCGGGCGCGCGCCACGGCGTGAATTTGCGCAACTTTGACCCCTCGATATTGGCGTCGGTAAAGGTGCGGCGGTTCGACGGTGCCGATACCTGGGAGTTTTTAGATGAAGGCGAGTGATGCCAGTGGCAATTGCTTACGCGGTCTGCTCGCTGATGTACTCAGGTTCCCTTTACTACGTCGCGGACGCCGTTTAACTATGGCAAGCCAACAATCTATTTTTGGAGCCAATATGAAATTGAACACCATCGGCGTGGCTGGGCTGCTCGGGTCACTCCTGATTCTGGCGGGTTGTTGCCAGTGTTTGCAGCCCAGATCAATTTTGCCGGTAAAGTCGCCCGAATTTAGCTTTGAGCGATTTGTGTTTCTCGAAGATGCTGCCGAAAACACGGCAAACGCCGGCATCGGCGATCTAGACGGCGATGGCGACCCGGATATCGTTTTGGCGAAGGGTCGGCATTGGCCGCTGCGAGATCTGGTTTTGCTCAACGATGGCAAAGGCGGCTTCGAGCTGCGACATCCGCTGGGCACCGAAGCAGATCGGAGCTATACCGCCGCGTTGGCGGATTTGGACGGCGATAAAGACTTAGACATCGTGGTGGGAAATGACCGGCCCGATCCAAAGCGCGTTTATTTCAATGATGGGCGGGGCCGCTTTGCGTCCGGTGGCACGTTTGGACGGCCCGAGTGGGCGACGCGCAACGTGACCCTGGCCGATCTCAATAATGATAAGCGGCCAGATATTGTCGTTGCCAATCGAGGCGGCCCCGATAACCTCAGCGAAAACTTCGTTTGCCTCAATGACGGCAAGGGTCGATTTCCCACTTGCAATGTGTTCTCAAACGACTCCGCCACTACCATCGCTGCCGCCGACATCGATGGCAACAGCACCATCGATTTGATCGTTCCGCATCGGGATCGCGGCCAGAGCTACCTTTTCTTGAATGACGGCACCGGGCGATTCGCGCAAAAACAACCCGTCGGGCCGCCGGATGCCGCAACGCGTGCCGTTGCCACAGGCGATCTCAACGGCGATGGCTTACCGGAGCTGATCATGGGCGATGAGCTTCAAGGTGGTGCCTTTATCTACACCAACCAAAGCAACGGAAAGTTCTTAGATGCCCTTGCGGTGGGCGCTAAGGCGGACAATGTCTATGCGATTGCCGTGGCGGATCTCGACATGGATGGCAAGTTGGATATGGTGTTCGGCAATGACAACACGCCAAGCATGACGCTGATAAATAATGGCGATGGCCGCAGTTTCGCAAGCACGCGTTTTGGCGATGGCGACGGCGCGGTCTATGGTTTGGCGATCAGTGACGTCACCGGCGATGGCTGCCCGGATATTGTGGCCGCGCGTTCTAATGCCCGAAGTATTCTTTACGTCAACGCCTGCCCCAAATAGGCAGCAGCGTCATAGTCGGGTCCGGTCGCGTTCCGGCACCCATGTAGCTGGGTCGCTCTGGCGTCAGTTTTTGTACCCCATCGGCTTTGCCGGCGTTTTGTTGTTAGTTGGCACGTTGGCCGCTCCCGTGTCAGTTCGGCAACATCTTTTAATCGCTCGATGGCAAACTTAAGTTCGAAAGAACAAGGGTAAGCACGCGCCGCGTCGTTGGTATTCGCTAGGTAAACTCCCGCCGCCCTTACATGTCAGAACAAAAGAATACTTAATGAAAATAGTTGCACACTTAGTACCAATCGTCGCCGCGACGGCCCTTGCTTGTGAATCGGCTTACGCTGAGGAATTTTACCTGGGCATATCGCGCACCACGCCTGGCGAAGCGTACGCGGACTTTGCCTCAGCCACGGTTGGGATGGCAGCGCTGGCCAGTGCACGGATCAAATGACGCGCGGGTTGGAAAATACCGTGCTGAGCGCTGACGGCGTGGGCCGGCTGCTCAATATTTTTCTACAGGCCAATGCCGCGACTGAGATTGAGATCAACCTGTTGAGTTTCCGACGAGGCAGCCTGGATGCGAGCGTGGCGAATGCTGCGGCGTGTTTGACGATAGAAAGCGATGTTGGCTCCGATGCGATCGTTCGCATCGGCCGCAATGCGTTTCGCTTGTGCAATCGCTCCGGTGGCAGCGCCAGCGCCGCAGTTTGTTCGCAAGCGTCGACTGTCCAAATTAGTGCGCTAGCCCGCTAAGCTAGCTGCTTGTCGATCATCCTGCGAAGTCATGGCCAAACTATATTTCTACTATTCGGCGATGAATGCCGGTAAGACCACGATGTTGTTGCAAAGCGCGCATAACTACCATGAGCGCGGCATGCGCACGCTGATTTTGACGCCGCGTTTGGATGATCGCTATGGCGTGGGCGTGGTGCAGTCGCGTATTGGATTGAAGTCGAACGCGTTGGTATTTAATCCTGCAGACGATTTATTGGCGCTGGTGCAGGCCAACATCCAGGAACTGGGCCCAATCAGCTGTTTGTTGGTAGACGAAGCACAGTTTCTTAAAAAAGCGCAGGTTTGGCAGTTGACCGATATCGTCGACAAGCTTGACGTACCGGTACTGGCATACGGTTTGCGCACTGATTTTCGCGGTGAGCTATTCGAGGGCAGCCAATTTTTATTGGCATGGTGCGATTCGATGGTGGAGCTCAAAACAATCTGCCACACCGGGCGCAAAGCGACCATGGTGGTGCGTGTGGATGATGCCGGGCACGCGTTAACGAGCGGTGCGCAAGTCGAAATCGGCGGTAATGAGCGTTACGTCAGCGTATCGCGCGCGGAGTTCAAGCGCATTTTTCATGAAGCCGGACGCATTGAGCCACAGCAGGTGTCGTTTGTATTCGACTAATGTTGCTGCAGTTGAACCAATTGCAGTCGCAAAGCCAACGCAACGCATTTTCCGATGGAGCGGGTGCTCTATACTCGCGCGATTCTTTGTTCGAAGGCTCCGTTATGACTGAAACCGCCATCCGCCCAGCCGTTGTAAACCCAGTCGAGCTTGATGCCGACTACACCCTAGATTCTAAATACACCCGCTTCGACGGGCGCATTTATTTGTCCGGTATCCAAGCCTTGGTGCGCTTACCACTGATGCAGCGCCAGCGCGACAAAGCCTCCGGGTTAAACACCGGCGGCTTTATTTCCGGCTATCGCGGCAGCCCACTCGGTGGTTTGGATCAGGCATTGTGGAAAGCGCGCAAGCATTTGAAAGGCTCGGGCGTGGAATTCGCGCCCGGCTTGAATGAAGACTTGGCCGCAACCGCGGTTTGGGGCTCGCAGCAGCTGAATTTATTTCCTGGCGCGAAAGTCGATGGTGCGTTTGCGATGTGGTATGGCAAAGGCCCAGGCGTGGATCGCACGGGCGATGTGTTTAAACACGGCAATGCAGCTGGTACCAGCAAACACGGGGGCGTCTTGGTTCTGGCGGGCGATGACCACGCCTGCCGTAGCTCAACCTTGCCGCACCAATCCGAGCATGAATTTATCTCGGCGATGATGCCGATTTTGAACCCGGCAGGTGTGCAAGATATTTTGGACATGGGCATTCTGGGTTGGGCGCTGAGCCGCTACACCGGGCGTTGGGTTGGCTTTAAAACGATTGCCGAAACGGTGGAATCCTCCGCTTCCGTGCACGTCAACCCGCATCAGCTCGGCATCGTGATCCCAAGCGATTTTGAAATGCCGCAGGGCGGGCTCAATATTCGTTGGCCAGATCCACCGATGCAGCAGGAAATGCGTTTGCATCAATACGCGATGCAGGCAGCGATGGCATTTGCACGCGTGAATCAGCTCGACAAAATTATCTTCGACTCGCCCAAAGCACGCCTTGGCATTATCACCACCGGCAAGAGCTATTTGGACGTGCTGCAGGCGCTTGAGTATCTGGGCATTGAAGAAGAGGAATGCCGTGATGTGGGCATTCGCGTGTACAAAGTCGGTATGACCTGGCCGCTTGAACCGGAAGGCATTCGCAATTTCGCCAAGGGTTTAGAAGACATAATCGTGGTCGAAGAAAAGCGCTCCTTCATCGAAGCACAGATGAAAGAGCATATGTATAACTGGGATCAAGGCATTCGGCCGAGCATTGTTGGTAAATATGACGAGCAAGGCGTTTGGGTGCTGCCTTCGATTGACGAGCTGACGCCGGCACGAATTGCGCGCCTTATTGCCGCAAGACTAGGCCGATTCTTTACCTCAGATCGCATAAAAGAACGCCTCGCGTTTTTAACTGCGAAAGAAAAAGAGCTGGCCTTGCCGCGTGCGAATTTTCCGCGCGCAGCACACTTTTGCTCGGGCTGCCCGCACAACACCTCCACCGTGGTGCCCGAAGGTTCGCGCGCCACCGGCGGCATTGGTTGCCATTACATGGTGACCTGGATGGATCGCAAAACCGATACCTTCACGCAAATGGGTGGCGAAGGCGTGCCCTGGATTGGGCAGTCGCCGTTTACCGAAACCAAGCACATTTTCCAAAATTTAGGCGATGGCACCTATTTCCACTCGGGCTCGTTGGCGATTCGCGCCTGCGTCTCTGCCAAGGTCAATATCACCTTTAAGATTCTTTATAACGACGCGGTCGCGATGACAGGCGGGCAGCCGGTCGATGGCACGCTGTCGGTGCAAGACATGGCGCGCCAAGTCGCGGCCGAAGGCGTCAAACAAATCGTGTTGGTGTCCGACGATCCTGGCAAATGGGAAAACGTTGAAGGCTTCCCGACCGGTGTATCGCTAGAACACCGCGATGATTTGGACCAGGTGCAGCGCAGCTTGCGGGAAAAATCCGGCGTCACCGTGATTATTTACGAACAAACCTGTGCTGCAGAAAAGCGCCGCCGCCGCAAACGTAAGCTCGCGGTGGATCCACCGAAGCGCATTATGATTAATCAAGCGGTCTGCGAAGGCTGCGGCGATTGCGGGGTGGTCAGTAACTGCGTGTCCTTGCTGCCGGTGGAAACCGAACTCGGACGCAAACGCGCGATTGATCAAAGCTCGTGCAACAAAGATTATTCTTGCGTCAAAGGCTTCTGCCCCAGCTTCGTGACGATTTACGATGGCGGTTTGAAAAAGCGTCGTGGTTCCGGTGCGGATCCGGGCTTTAGCGATTTGGTCTATCCGACGTTTCATACCGATTTGAGCCAACCTTGGAACATCTTGATCACCGGCGTGGGTGGCACCGGCGTGGTGACGATTGGTGCATTGATTGGCATGGCCGCGCACCTTGAGGGCAAAGGCACGACGGTACTGGACCAAACCGGCTTGGCACAAAAAGGCGGGGCCGTGACCTGCCACGTGCGCATCGCGAAAGCACCGCTCGATATTCACGCCGTTCGCATTGCCGCCGGTGAGGCGGATTTGGTGATCGGTTGCGATGTCGTTGTCGTCAATGACTATTGGGCGCTCAGTAAAATTCGCGAGGACCGCACGTTTGCGGTGATCAATTCCTACGAATTTATGCCGGGCACCTTCACCCGCAACCCGGATATGCAGTTCCCGCTGACGAAAATGCTGGACTCCATTGGCTTGGCGCTTGGTCATAAAAATCTCGATGTGCTCAATGCCACTGAGATCGCCACTGCGCTTTTGGGGGATTCGATTGCAACTAACTTGTTTGTGCTGGGCTACGCGTGGCAAAAAGGCTTGGTGCCGCTAAGCCTAGAATCCTTGATGCGCGCCATTGAATTGAATGACGCCGCGATTGCGATGAATAAGCTCGCGTTTAACTGGGGCCGCATGGGTGCAACCAATATGCAGGTAGTGCTGAAAGCCAGCGGTTTATTGGTCGATACCGTGCGCCCAATCAGCGCCAATGCCTTTGATTCCGCCACCGCATTGATGTTCGCGAAAGCGCCGGTGACCAAAACCGTCGACGATTTGATCGCGCACCGGGAAAAACTGCTGACCGAATACCAAGACGCAAGCTACGCGCGCAGCTATCGCGAATTTGTTGATCTGGTGCGCGCCGCAGAAAGCAAAGCCACGCCGGGCAAAACCGAGCTGACCGCCGCAGTTGCGCGTTATTTCGCCAAAGTAATGGCCTACAAAGACGAATATGAAGTCGCCAGGCTCTACACCTCGGGTGATTTCGAGAAACAAGTCAATGAAACGTTCGACGGTGATTTCACCATGAAATTCAACTTGGCACCGCCGCTGATTTCTAAAAAAGATCCAGTGACAGGGCATTTGAAAAAGCAAGAATTTGGCGCATGGACTTTCAAAGCCTTCAAGCAGCTGGTGAAGCTCAAACATCTACGCGGCGGCAGCTTGGATCTTTTTGGCAAAACCGCCGAACGCAAAATGGAGCGGCAACTGATCGTTGACTACAAAAACTGCATCGAAGGTTTGTTGGGCCGACTCAACAGCAACAACCACACCTTAGCAGTTGAAATTGCCAAAATTCCCGAGCTGATTCGCGGCTATGGCCACGTCAAAGAAGCGCATTACGCCAGCGCGAAAGTACGCTGGGATCAGCTGATGGTGGAGTGGCAAAAGCCGAATGCAGTGAAGGCGGTCGCTTAGTTTATGGCGCACGGGCAGCTTGAACGGATCAAAATCGAAGGATTTCGATCCATTCGCGCGCTCGACTTAGAACTTGGCCCGATCAATATCTTGATTGGGGCGAATGGCTCCGGTAAATCGAATTTTTTGAGTTTTTTTGATTTTTATCAGCAGCTCAGAAATAAGAATCTTGCGTTTTATGTGAAACAGCAGGGCGGTGCGAGCAAGATTTTGCACTTTGGTAGTAAACAAACTAAGCAGTTAAGTTTTCAGCTAGACGTTGCGGGCGATCAAGAATTTATCTGTCTAGAGCCAAGTGTTACCGACGAATTTATTATTGATCT
>JAYVAQ010000224.1:0-5024 GCA_043750875.1 Rhodanobacteraceae bacterium | reverse complement strand
GCGATACCGGCGCGCAAAGCGGCTGTATTTTGGCCGGGGTTGACGCCAAAAGCACCGATGCAATTGCGCGTGCACTTGCCGCCGCACGTGAATTTGGCGGATTGTCGGGTCTGGATCTGGCCAAAGTAGTCAGCTGCACACAAAGCTATCAACACACAAGCGGCGTATTTGACTTGGGCAGTTCTCGCCCGAGCGATACCAGTCCAACGCTTAACGTTGTCGCGTTCGATTTCGGCGTTAAGACGAACATTTTGCGACTGCTTGCGCAACATGGCTGCAAAGTCACGGTCGTGCCAGCACAAACCACTGCCGCGGAAGTGCTCGCGCTAAAGCCCGATGGCGTATTTTTAAGCAACGGCCCCGGCGATCCAGCGCCGTGCGATTACGCGATTAGGGCCATTCAAACGCTGCTTGCAGCAAAAGTACCTATTTTTGGTATCTGCTTAGGGCATCAGCTGCTTGCGCTAGCAGCCGGTGCGAAAACATTGAAAATGAAATTTGGCCATCACGGTGCGAACCATCCAGTACAGGATTTAGCGAGTGGCCGTGTCATGATTTCCAGCCAAAACCACGGTTTCGCGGTCGATGAAGCCAGCTTGCCAAGCCATATCCGCGTCACGCACCGATCATTGTTTGACGGCTCGAACCAAGGCATAGCGTTGACCAACGCGCCAGCGTTTAGCTTTCAAGGCCACCCCGAAGCTAGCCCAGGCCCGCGTGATGTTGAGGAA
This sequence comes from Rhodanobacteraceae bacterium, assembly GCA_043750875.1. Classification (GTDB taxonomy): domain Bacteria; phylum Pseudomonadota; class Gammaproteobacteria; order Xanthomonadales; family SZUA-5; genus JANNYA01. The sequence continues at coordinate 4,293 of JAYVAQ010000224.1, read as the reverse complement.
TTATTTGCGCAATTTGTAAGGATGATGCAGGGAAAGTAATTCCCTCAGCTTAAAGAAGTTCAACGTAATCGAGGATGGGACGACGCAGCTTCGATTCGTTTCAGCGCAATATTCTGAGCTTCAACCGCAAGAGTCGCGAATTCTGGCACCAAGCGATCCAAACAATCCTTCAAAACGGGTTCGTCAAAACGTCTTACAGCTGCCGTGATTCGGGCAAACAGCTGCGCCAGCTCGCTAACACTGACCTCGCGCTGTTTCGCTAAAAAGATCTTTTCGTGCGCGGTGGAATCGTAGAATTCTTGCTCGTAAAACAGCTCTTCGAACAACTTCTCACCTTCGCGCAGGCCAGTATAAACAATGGCGATATCGCGGCCGGGCTCTTTACCCGCAAGACGAATCATTTGCTCGGCCAAATAGCTAATCAACACGGGCTCGCCCATGTCCAGTGCAAAAATCTCACCGCCTCGACCTAAGACTGCGGCTTGAAAGATGAGCTGACAGGCTTCCGGAATGGTCATGAAATAGCGCGTAACCGCCGGATGCGTGACCGTCACCGGGCCACCTGCCCTAATTTGCTCGCGAAACAGCGGCACAACCGAGCCAGCAGAATCCAATACGTTGCCAAAGCGCACTGTGACAAAGCGCGTACCGCCGTGCGCCGCCACCAACCGGCAAGCAAGTTCCGCCGCGCGCTTACTGGCACCCATAACATTCGCTGGATTCACCGCTTTATCTGTCGAAATCAACACGAAAATCTCGCAACCGGAATCCCGCACCGTCTGCGCCAAAGTCAATGTTCCTAAGACATTATTACGCAATGCCTCGCGAGTTTGCTGTTGCAGCATTGGCACATGTTTGAACGCAGCGGCGTGAAAAACGACTTCGGGTTTGGCTTGCGTGATCACATGATTGCAGGTCGCGGCGTCGCCGACGTCACCCAGATAAACGTTGAGCTGTAACTCAGGAAATGCCGACTTCAACTCCCGCTCGATCTGATACAGATTAAATTCACTCAATTCCAGCACCGTCAAACTTGCACAACCTAAGCGTGCGGCCTGTCGGCAAAGTTCAGAGCCAATCGAACCACCGCCGCCGGTCACTAAAATCCGCTTTCCGGCAAGCTGCGTGCGAATTGCGGTCCAGTCAAGTTGCACCGGTTCACGTCCCAACAAATCCTCGATAGCTACTTCTTTGAGCGCATTGAACTGGGATCTGCCCGAAACCACGTCTTGCAAACGCGGCACCATGCGAAATGGCAAACCGCTGCGTTCACAGCACTCGACCACTGCCTGCATTTTTTCTCGACTAATCGAGGGCATAGCAATGAGCAGCATTTCTGCAGCGACTTCCGGAACCAAACGCCCCAAGTCACTCAGGCGACCTAGCACGGGAATGCCGTGCACTCGCGCGCCGGTGAGGGCTGCATCATCGTCTAAGAACCCGACGGGCAAATATTGTCCAGCGGTGCGTAAATCGCGAACTAATAGCTCCCCTGCCCGGCCTGCACCCAGCACTAGAACGCGCTTACGTTCATAGCCAGCATACAAATCCAATCGATGATCTTTCCAGTAGCGATACATGAGGCGTGGGCCGCCCAGCAATACCGTCAGTATGACCGGATAAAATAACAGCGCTGTTCGCGGCGTATTGCTTAGCCGGTCAAACAAAAACAGCGCGGTTCCAACTGCGGCTGATCCTAAAAGTGCGGCACGCGCAATATTGTAGAGATCTGGCAGGCTGGCAAAACGCCAAAGTCCTCGGTACAAGCCGGTCCACCAAAGCACCAGGCCTTGCAGCAGCATAACTAAGGATATTTCAGCAAGCTTGAGCGCCTTCATACTGCTCATCGGCTCAAAACTTAAGCGAAACGCTTTCGCCAAATACCAGGCAAGCGCGACCATAAGCAAATCATGCACCACCACCGCGATACGCGGATGAAACAGCAAAAACTTAAAGCGTTCGGTGAGTCTCGCGCTAGCGGTACGATAAAAGTGCGTCATGCAGCGCTCTCACTATTCAACTGCTTGCGTTTAAAGCGGTGCGTGCGCAAAACCCGGCGCCGTAAATACGCCCACAATAGCCATGAGCATGCGCCCCAAAGCACGGTCAAATAGCATGCATGTAGACCAGATTGCATCGTAATCCATCGCGCCATAAGGAAACTTAAGGAAGCATAGACCAGATAATTCACCAAGAGTTTCGTGTCGCTTAAACCCGTGCGCGCCAACATTTGATAAAGGTGTTGTCGGTGCGCGCGCCAAACGGGTTTACCTTGGCTGGCACGCAAAATCAGTGTCAAGGTAGGATCAGCGATCATGCTGCTCATCGCGACCACAATCGCTAGCAGCTGCGTAAACGATTTTTGTGCCGCCTGCAGCATCAACCAAGCAAGCGTAGCGCCGATTAAATAGCTGCCGACATCGCCCATGAATATTTTTGCGCGCGGAAAATTGAACGGCAAAAAACCCAACCAAAGTCCGGCCATCGGCACTGCCATGACGCTATGTACCCCTACGGCTGGCAGCGCAAATAGGAACAACACGAAATTTCCGGCGAGTAAGCCATTGCGACCATCAAAAAAATTTGCCGCATTCACGAGCCAAACGGCACCCAAAATTAGCGCCAAGCGCACCAAAAGAACTGGCCCATCCGGCCAGACGTCGCCCAAGCCGTATGCGGCGAAACCGCAAAATGCAAATTGCAAAGCCATCCGTAAAGATGCCGACTGTGGAAATAAATCATCCAGCAATCCAAGTCCAGCAAGTGCTGTTAACAGCCATAGCTCATGACCCGGGTACCAATAGACGACGCAAAACGTAACTAATGCTATTCCCAGTGCACCCGCACGCGGTGTTGGCGCTGAGTGCGTATGCCGACCACCCGGTGCATCCATGCGAGCAATTTTTCGCATCACAATCAGGCTCATGCCGGTCCCTAGTAATCCGAGCGCAAGCGCGACGAAAAATTGCGTCGAAGGTGGCGTCGTTAGCGGCAAATCGGCCAACTAAATAGCAACCAGTGGCTTTATTGTGCCCCAGCCTTTACAGCTTGGACATTGCCAGTGCTGTTGCACCATGCCGAAACCACATTGCGAACAACGGTGTGTTAGCGAGGAACCTGCGGCTTGCGTCAGCGAGTCAAACATAAAACTCAAATCACCTATGCCCTCGTCGGTGCCGGATTGACTGCCGAGGCTAGGTCGCAATTTTAGCCAGCGTGCCAATACCCGCGCGCTAGGTTTTAACTTTAGCCGTTCTTGTAACAGCCGAGTTGCCTCAATCTGGGGGAGCGTCTCAGCGCGTGCAAGTAGCGCGTTACTACCGCGTTCGATTAGCGAAAATTGTTCTAATAGTGCGTCCGCAGTTTCGCTAGACAATGCCCGTAATTTGTCCAGGATCGGTAACGTCTCAGGTATAAAAAGTACGTCGCTTTCGGCAACCTGACGCAATGCCGTCTGCGCCAGCTCTACGTTATTGAGATCAATTGCTCGCTCAGCTTGCATCAGCGCAACGCGGACCGAATCTGGATCAGCTAATGTTGCCAACGCCAGCGCTGCATCGAACGTATGGTTCGCCTCAAGCTTCATCAAACCGCGCGAATCGCCGGTGTCCGATGGCGTAATCGTCGCCAGCGCGGCTTCACAGTGAAAATGCGAAATCAGCTTCCCCATCGGCTCCAAGGTAAGCCGCTCATACTCTGACGCCGCGCGCGCGGCTTTTTGCCATTCACGTTCTTGTTCGTAAATACCTATAAGTTGCTTCAGCGCGGGCGCACTTTGCGCATCAATCGCAAGCAGTTCGTCAAAAAGAGCTTCGGCGCGGTCTAGTAGGCCAGCGCGCACAAAATCATCGCCTAGCTCTAGCAGCGCGATTGTGCGTTGCTCGGTGGTCAGCATCGCGCGAACCGATAAGTCCTGGTGTAAGCGAATTGCGCGCTCCAATTCACCACGGCGGCGGAATAAACTGCCGAGCGCAAGCTGGGTTTCAAAGCGGTCGGTATCATCATCAGCAATGCGTTCAAACAGCGCAATGGCCTGATCTTGCTCTTCGTTGAGCAAATGGTTCAGGCCTTGAAAATACTGTTTCGACAGTAAATCTACCCGCTGCCCGCTTGATTTTTCACCGCCGCGGCGCCCTATCAAGTAACCGCTAAGCGAGGCGACGGGCAATAGTAAAATAGCGAGTTCAGGCCAATTCATGGGCAACTGTGCGCGTTACGGCGGTGCAGCATGGCAACCCAGTGGCGCAAACCCAATTGACGCAAACCCAGTGGCGCAACCACAAGTTCAACTTC
>JAYVAQ010000223.1:0-2565 GCA_043750875.1 Rhodanobacteraceae bacterium | reverse complement strand
GGAATTTCACTCAGGTGGACGACTTACTGATTGAATATCTCGCGCGGTGGAATGGCAACTCGTGGTCAAGCGTGGGCTCAGTCAGCAGCGCACCGATCTCCGCTATCGCGGTATCTGGCAACAATTTGTATGTCGGCGGGCAATTTACAGAACTGGGTGGTGTGGCAGCTAAAAACGTTGGCCACTGGAATGGCAGCACTTGGTCAAGTTTAGGTACCGGCGTCGGCGTTTTGCGCAATACGGTCGTTCGTGCGCTAGGCCTTAACGGCACCCAGATTTATGTCGGGGGCGGATTTGGCAGTGCCGGCGACCAAACATCCGTGAATATCGCCAAATGGACAGCTTCAGATACATTTTTTATCAATGGCTTTGAAGAAAATTAGTCGCTTTCATGGCACATCCTTTAAATCAAAGCCTTCCTTAAATGTACGATTCTTGGCGGGCAAGGTGATCACAGCCTTGCCTGCCCAGAAGGGTACCTCGCGTACGCCGTTCGTCAGCTCCTTGATTCTGACTTTAGACCTAAGCAGGTTCAACTACTAAGAAAATCGAACCACCATTACGTCGAATCAAAAGCAAAGTCGACTCATCTTTAGGTTGTTTATTGACCAGCGCGCCGAAGCTTTGCGCATCGTTAATCTTGGCGCGATTGACTTCTAGAACAACATCACCTTCGCGCACCCCCGCTTGCGCCGCAGGCCCGGGCTTGACCTGAGTTACCAGCGCACCGCCCTGTTTGATGCCTAATTGATTGCGTTGTGCTTCACTTAAATCGGCCACGACTAAATCTAGTGCGCTTTCATCTTTACGCGGTATTGGTGCGGCGGACGCCACACGATCTTCTTTTAGTTTGCCCACTTTTACCGTCATGAATTGGGTTTTGCCATTGCGCAGTACTTCCACTTTTGCGCTGTTACCAATCGGCGTTCCGGCAACGATCGCGGGCAAATCGCTGGATTTTTTCACCTGTTGACCGTCAAAGCTCAAAATCACATCGCCCGGTTCTAGGCCGGCGGCCAATGCTGGGCTGTCCGGCACGATATCGCCAATTAAAGCGCCGCGCGGTTTTTCCATGCCAAAGCGTTTTGCCAAGGCTGGCGACATATCTTGAATCGCAACCCCTAACCAACCGCGTTCAACATAGCCTTTGCTTTCCAGTTGTTTGGCTACGCCCATCGCGGTTTTGATCGGGATCGCAAAGCTCAAGCCCATGTAGCCGCCACTGCGGCTATAGATTTGCGAGTTGATACCAATCACCTGGCCTTGGGTGTTAAACAAGGGCCCACCTGAATTACCCGGATTGACGGCGGCATCGGTTTGGATAAATGGCACGAAACTTTCATTCGGCAATTCACGGCCAGTCGCGCTAATAATGCCCTGGGTCGCGCTGTAATCCAGCCCAAAAGGCGCACCAATAGCTAATACCCATTCGCCTACTTCTAAACCGTCAGAGTTGCCCAACTGCACTACCGGAAGCCCTTTTGTTTCAATTTTGATTAAGGCAACGTCGGTGCGTTCGTCCATGCCAATGACTTTAGCTTTGAATTCGCGTTGATCATTCAGCCGCACCGTGACCTCGTCTGCACCCTTGACAACGTGTGCGTTGGTCAGGATTTCGCCGTCGCTGCTAATGATGAAACCCGAGCCCATTCCTTGCTGTTCGGGTTGGCGCATGCCGTGCGGGCTGCCCGAGCGTGGCACGCCACCGAAGCGACGCAAAAACTCCTCCATCGGATCCCCGCTGCCGCCTTCTCCACCTTCTTCAGCGCTCATCTCACGCGCGTTTTGAACAACTTCAATTTTGACGATTGAATCGGTGTTGTTACGCACGATGGTGCGGAAATCAGGCAGCGCCATGCCGCCGGTACTCAGAGCTTGTGGCGGGGTGTAAGCCGCCTCAACGGCCATCACCGGCATCGCTTCTGCAGCCATCGTAATCGGAGTTTCCGCCTGCACTGGGCGAATTTGCGAAAATAATGCAGTTCCTAAAGCGGCCGCTAAAATAGTGAGGGCGGCGGTAGTAGAGTTAAAACGCATGACCAGCGATCCTTATTTAGGTTTAGATGGTGCTTAGATAGGGCTTGAGCAAAAAGTTGCAAGCGCCGCATTAAATTTTGCGCGCGGGTAGTCTAGCGCTTTTGTTTTTTTTAACAGAACGCATACCAGCCAGCAAATGTTCTGCCAGATTGCACGAACACAACATCGGCATTGTGTTCGTGCAATCTAGCAGTGCGGCAAATTATTCCCGGGCCAAATTAGGCTCGAAACCAAATTTTAGACGCGCAGCGTGCTCGAATTTCGCGCAGCTACCGGCAAAGTCAGCTTATATTCCGCCATCGTTTGCGCTAAGCCATCGCGCCAATCGGGCAGGCGAATATCAAATTCACGGGCAATTTTGGAGTTGCTCAACACTGAGTATCTTGGCCGCGGCGCTTTTGCCGCAAAAACCTTGCTTGATACCGGGTTGGTTTTGGGTGAGGACCTGTTGATCGACCTCCTGGCTGACGGTGAGACCGCGCCGCTGGAGCTGCCGCTACCGGCCGATCTGCGCGCTCGCGCCTTCGC
>JAYVAQ010000222.1:0-3459 GCA_043750875.1 Rhodanobacteraceae bacterium | reverse complement strand
TGCTGGCTAAAGACGAGGAACTGGCTGACTTCGTTGGCATGACCGGCGCGCACAAATTAGTGTTACTGCTATTCGCCAGCGCGCTGATTACCATGGTCGTAGGCGTAGTCAAATTTGGCTGGTTCATCGAAGAAATAGCGGCGCTGTTCTTGGTGATGTCGATCTTGGTGGCGCTGGTCGGACGCCTTAACTCCGATCAATTTGTCGACACCTTCATTCAAGGCGCGAAAGATTTGATGACCACCGCACTGGTGATCGCACTCGCACGCGCCACCGTAATCCTGGCCCGCGACGCGCAAATTATCGACACGATTTTGCATTCGCTAATGCCGTTGGTTCAATCCAGCAATCCCATATTTGCCGCGCATAAAATGTTTCTAATCCAAACGGTGATCAACTTCTTTATTCACTCCGGCAGTGGTCAAGCCGCATTGACGATGCCAATCATGGCGCCGCTCGCCGATTTGGTTGGCTTATCCAGGCAAACTGCGGTGCTGGCGTTCCAGTTCGGCGAATTCACCACCTCGATGATTCCCACATCTGGCATTACCGTCGGCGTGCTAGCACTGGCAAAAATCCCCTGGACGACCTGGGCAAAATGGATGATTCCGCTGCAGCTGATTTATTTGGTATTGGCCTTGGTGATGCTGGCGATAGCTGTGCAAATGGGGTGGTGAGGGGAATTTTGTTGGCACATAGCGGTGGCGACTAGTTTCAGGATGGCTTAGATTAGCCAACTACCGAACCGGCGGCTGAGCGAAGTGACTATGGAACAACAATGGTTGTCAGCAACGCTTAAGAGCGAGGATGGCGACGTGTACGCCCGCTTCGCTTATCACCTACGCGACGTGTTGAGCGATTCGCAATTTTCGCGAGCTGTATGGTCGCAACTGGAAGCCCTACCCACGGCGGACCTCGACGACTATATGCGTGATCTTGACGAGCTAGAGGACGCAGTAAAATGCGGCATGGAAAGAATTCACGGATGCACAATGCTTCTCGTACTTACGGGGGCTGGCTACAGGGACTTGGTATTTGCTTTGCGGGATGATGCTGAAGCAATTGAAGAAGCGATTCAATCTTTAGCGGCCGAACATCCAAACCGTCTGCACACGAAAGTTTATCAAGGTCCAAAATTCGGCCCCTTTGAGGCCTTGGTTTCCCGCGTAGCAGCGACTTAACGGGACTTACTATGGAAGACACCAATGTCTCCGATGCACTAAATACGAGGTTGAGTATTCTGCTTGCGGAGGCACGAAATGCGGACCCGGTTGCGCAGTCTCAGCAAAATCCTTCACGCCTGTCACTACTTCTAGCCGCTCGTTTTGAGTACGACGTTCGTAAGGGCGGTTTCGCCCAGTTGATTTACAACATGAACGGAAATTGTTTGGGTGCTATTGAAGACATGCTAATACGGTCAAATGCGTCCGTCGCGCACGCGCATTATGTGCAGGCAATACATGTGTGCCTTTCTGACAAGGCTGAGTACCAGCGATTCCTAGTATCTGGCTACACAGAACCTAATGGAATTAAGGATGCGCTTCACGAGGTCTCTGTTGATTATTTTTCAAAAGAGCAGCCTTTTGCATTGGAGGCAAAGTCATTTCTGCTCTCAAATAAAGAAAGTGTTTAGAAATTTGGGTAAATCGACGGATGACTCCTAACCGCAGCCAAACTCCCCGCATGACCAAAATCTAGCCGCGCTGGGCACTGCTATACTTCCCGCATCAAATTTTTGACAAGGCGGCGCGCTAAACGCGGTGCCAGTGAAGACTTATGCCTAAACGTACTGACTTAAAGACGATTTTGATCATTGGTGCGGGGCCGATTGTGATCGGCCAAGCGTGTGAATTTGATTATTCCGGCGCACAAGCCTGCAAGGCCTTGCGCGACGAGGGCTATCGGGTGGTATTGGTGAATTCCAACCCGGCCACGATTATGACCGACCCGGATATGGCGGACGCCACCTACATTGAGCCGATCAACTGGCAAACGGTGGAACACATTATTGCCAAGGAACGCCCGGATGCGATTTTGCCGACCATGGGCGGCCAGACCGCACTGAACTGCGCGTTGGACTTGGCGGATCACGGCATTTTAGAAAAATACAATGTTGAGCTAATTGGTGCGAAGAAAGAGGCGATACGCCTCGCCGAAGATCGCGAGCTGTTTCGCGTCGCAATGATTGAGATTGGTTTGTCCGTGCCCACCGCTGCAATTGCGCGCAGCATGGAAGAAGCCTTAGCCATTCAAGCGCGCGTGGGTTACCCGACGATTATGCGGCCGAGTTTTACCCTAGGCGGCAGCGGCGGCGGCATTGCCTACAACAAAGAAGAATTCGTTGAAATCATGACGCGCGGTTTGGAGCTTTCGCCGGTGCATGAAGTGCTGGTGGAAGAATCGGTGCTGGGTTGGAAAGAGTTTGAAATGGAAGTGGTACGTGATTCGGTGGATAACTGCATCATTGTGTGTTCGATCGAGAATTTCGACCCGATGGGCGTGCACACAGGCGATTCCATTACCGTGGCACCGGCACAAACGCTGACCGACAAAGAATATCAGCGCATGCGCGATGCTTCGATCCAGATCTTGCGCAAAATTGGCGTCGACACTGGTGGCTCGAACGTGCAGTTCGGCATTAATGCGCAGGACGGGCGCATGGTGGTGATTGAGATGAATCCGCGTGTTAGCCGGTCCAGCGCGCTGGCCAGTAAAGCCACCGGTTTTCCAATTGCCAAAATTGCCGCGAAATTGGCGGTGGGCTACACGCTGGACGAGCTACGCAACGATATTACCGGCGGCGCGACACCGGCCTCTTTCGAGCCAGCAATCGATTATGTCGTCACCAAAATACCTCGATTCGCCTTTGAGAAATTCCCGAAAGCCGACGCGCGTTTGACCACGCAGATGAAGTCTGTGGGCGAGGTGATGGCAATGGGCCGCACCTTCCAAGAAAGCTTACAAAAGGCTCTGCGTGGCATGGAAACCGGCGTTTCTGGCCTGGACCCACGCCTGTTTGTCGACGGCAAAGTGCGTCAAACCTTGTCTGAAGAAGACAGCTTTGAGCTCAAGCGCCAACTGCGCGAGCCTAAACCAGACCGTATTTTTTATGTCGCCGATGCGCTGCGCGCCGGTTGGACCGCGGAATATGTGCATGAACTGACCGCGATTGACCCGTGGTTTTTAGATCAGATTGTGCAGTTAATTGAGGTCGAACAAACGCTAAGTGCGCGCGGCATTGAAGCGCTCAACGCCGCCACCTTGCGGCGCGTCAAGCGCATGGGTTTTTCTGACATTCGTTTAGCTGCGGTCACCGGCAGTACCGAGCGCTCGATTCGGCATTTGCGCCGCACTTTGGGCGTGCGCCCGGTTTATAAGCGCGTGGATTCCTGCGCTGGCGAGTTCGCAACAGACACTGCGTACATGTATTCCACCTACGAAGACGAATGCGAATCCAAT
>JAYVAQ010000221.1:0-6721 GCA_043750875.1 Rhodanobacteraceae bacterium | reverse complement strand
GGCGCGAGGAAGAGTGCCGCATAGTAAACACATAAATAGGATCAAAAAATGACTATTTCGTGCGGAAAGTTATGAAAAAGTTTTTCATAACTTTGTTCAAAATCGTGGATCGCGGATCCAGATCACGCCGTCTTCAACCTTTGTTTCTAGCGTGACTGTCGGTGTGTAGGCGGGCGCGCACAAAGCGGCGCCGGTTTTCAAATCGAATACTGCGCCATGGCGGATGCATTCCACGGTCGTGCCTACCACGGGGCCGCCCGCGAGCTCGCCGCCGTCATGGGTGCACACATCTTCGATCGCATACAGCGCACCGTCAATGTTATAGATCGCGGCCATAGCGCCATCAACAGCGAGCGCCAAAAACTCGCCTGGTAAAAGTGCGCTCAGCGGGCCTGCTGCGATCCATTCACTCATCAAAAATTCCTCAGCGCTACGGGCGTAGATATCGATTTAGCAACGCTTGCGCCAAGCTGCCCGCGCGGGTCGAATCAGCACGTTCTAGTGCATCCAACTTTACTGACAAGAGCTCGAACGAATCGGCGCATAGGGTGCTGTGCCCAACTTTGCGTGCCGCGCGTGCCGATTTGCCGTAGTCGTGCCAAGCCAGATTTGCGCAGCTCAACTGAGGCAATGCGTTCGGTAATTCGCCCACCCAATTGAGCATTAACGACGCTTGCCGAATTGCGGTGCTGCCAAGCGGCAAACCCGCAACTGCGCGCAGGTGATTTTCGAACTGCGAACATTCCGCGCCTTCAATCGTCCAATGCCCGCTGTTATGTACACGCGGTGCCATTTCATTGAGCACTAAACTGTCGCCAACTTGAAAAAACTCTAGCGCAAAAGTGCCGATGTAGTCGAAATGCTCCGCAACTTTTTGCGCATATGAAACTGCCAAGCTATTAAGCGCCTCAGAAACGCGCGCTGGCGCCAAACTGACCGCCAAAATACCCGCGTCGTGTACGTTTTCAGTCAATGGATAGCAGCAAAATTCGCCATTTTGCGCCCGCACAGCAATGATCGAAAGCTCTCGAACAAACGGCACCATTTGCTCGAACACGCACGGGCTTAATCCCAAGCTTTCGAAACCCGCCTGCGCCTCGTCGGAAGAATTGACGCGCGTTTGGCCTTTGCCGTCATAGCCCAAAGTTCGCGTTTTTAAGATTCCCGGCGTTCCTAATTCACGCACTGCCTGTTGCATTTCCGCCGTGGTACTGACCGCTAGATAAGGGGCGACCGGAATTCCGAGTTGCGTAAAAGCCTTTTTTTCGCTCAGGCGATCTTGCGTCATCGCCAATGCGGCCGGGTTGGGCGCAATGCGGATATCGCTCCCCAAGGCCGCAAGGGTGCTAGCCGGCACGTTTTCAAAATCGAAAGTCAACACGTCCAAATCTCTAGCGAATGCAAGTAGTGCGTTGGCATCTGCGAACGCGCCACAGGTGAGCGGTGCTAGCGCCCCGGCACAGGCATCGGGCGATGGGTCATAGATTTTGAAGCGCAAGCCCAAACGCGCGCCGCTGAGCACCAACATACGCGCCAACTGACCGCCACCAACGATTCCGACGTTGACTCTTGCATGCGCGGTCATTGACGTGGATCCCCTTGGGCTAGCACCTGCGCGGTTTGGGCTGTGCGAAATGCGTCGAGCTTGTCTGCCAAATCAGCATCGGTTAGCGCAAAAATGGCGATCGCAGTCAGCGCCGCATTTGCTGATCCGGCTTCGCCGATTGCAAACGTAGCCACCGGCACGCCTTTAGGCATACAGACGATGGAAAGGAGTGAATCGATGCCGTTCAGGGTTTTAGTCTGCACCGGTACGGCTAAAACTGGCAACGGCGTTAACGCCGCCAACATGCCGGGCAAATGCGCAGCGCCACCTGCACCTGCAATGATTATTTTTAAGCCCCTGGCACGTGCGCTTTGACCATATTGATGCAATAAATCCGGCGTTCGGTGCGCCGAAACTACTCGCACTTCAAAAGCAACGCCAAAATGCTCCAGCATGTCCGCTGCCGGTTTGAGCGTCAGCCAATCATTCTTAGAGCCCATGACGATGCCGACCCGCGCAATGACTGCGAGGGTTTTTTCGGCGCGGTTTGCAACGGCTTTTCCACTCGATTTAACATCTTCGGACATTTTGGGCTTCCCAGCAGCGCGAAAGCGCGCGATTCTAACGCCTTAGAGATTTTCTGAGTACATCATGGCCGCAATCGATCGAAAACTACTGGACATTATTTGCTGCCCAGTAAGCAAAGTCCCACTGGTACCTTTGACAGCAAAGCAAATGGCTGCGTTAAACAAAGAGATTTCAGCGGGTACGGCGCTAAATGTCGATGCGCAAGTCGTGTCAGGAGTGCTCAACGCTGGGCTACTAACCACCGATGGCAAGATCATTTATCGCATTGAGGATGGCATCCCGGTGCTTTTGCCCGAGGAGGGCATTGCGACCTTACAATTTCAGGATTTTCCGCGTGGTTAAGTTCAGCTTCAACCCATTTTGCATGGTAATACATCCAAACCTAGTTCCGTTTGCTTAAATTCGCTGCAGTTTTAGGCATTTTATTGTCTTGCTTTGTAAACCCACGCGCGTCAGCCCTGTTATTCTCAAGAACTCAGCTACTCTTGAATCGGATACGCGCGTGTTAGGGCCGATGTGATCAATGCAGCTTAAAGGTATGCACGAATGAGCAGTACTTACGAACCCAATAAGTCTCGCGATAGCGACACGGCAAATAAGGTCATTGATCTGCAACAGCGGCAAGCGCTGCAAGCGGGCGCGCCTAATGAACGCTTTTCCGAGATCATTAAATCGCTGCGAACCAGCGCGCTTAAGCGTGTCGGCGGCATGATTAGCGGCATGTTCGATGGCGTGGATGACGCGCTTTTTGATATGGCGGAAAAAGCCGAAAATAATTCGATCCAAACGCGTTTTTTTGACGGCATGCGCGAAGTGCGTAAAAAGCGCCCTGCGATGGAGCGTGCCGCGCAAGACGGTTTAAGCAAAGCCTTCGCAGATTTTGTGCAGCCCAGCCGACGCGCCGCAGACGCGCAAAAGCAGCAGGAAATTGGGCTTTCGTTAATTGACGAGGCCGAGCTAGAAGAATCGCTTGCCAGTTCAAGTATGGCGGGCAAAGCCGAAAATAAGTCGTCCCGCGTTTTATTCACGATGAATCAACGGCTCAGCGTGCTGGTGAACGGCGCGAAAATCGGCGACGACGAAAATCCAGTGGGGCCAAAAAACGTCATCAAAGCCTTCCAAAATACGCTCAAAGAGCTGGAAGGCGAGATGCAAACCATCAAGCTGATCATCCTAAAGCTGTTCGACAAACACGTCGTCGGTGGCTTAGATACGCTTTATGAAGAGCTCAATCAGCAGTTAGTTGAAGGCGGCGTTTTGCCGCAACTTCGGCACGGTGGCTTACAGCAGCAGCGCAGGCCCGGTGGCAACAGCACTATGCCAAACGCCGGTGGCGCGGATAATCTCAGTCCAGATCAAGCGGTCGCAGGCGGTAATTTTACCGGCAATGCGACACCGCAGCATGGGATGGGAATGCCCCAAGGTATGGGCGGCATGCAACACCCTGGCATGTCACAACAAGGAATGCCGCAGCAGGGCATGTCCGGCATGGGTGCTGGCGATTACGCTGGGCAATCGCCTGAGTCAGCATTGCAGGCTGAAGTATTCAATTCGTTGCGCACGCTGCTTGCGGCGCGCCACGCAGGCTACGGTAGTGCGCAAAATTTTGCCCATACCAACACCGGTGGCGCAAATAATTACTCGGCGTTTCAGCCCACCGCACCGATGCAGCCGCAGGGGCCGACGCTCTCTGCCAGCGATTTGATCAATGCCCTGTCCATTCTGCAAAATCAAGCTGGTTCGCCGCAGACTTTTCAACAAAATCAAGGCTTTGGGTTCGGTGTTCCGAACGCGCAGGCGGTTGCACAAATCAAAGGCGAGCTGATTCAACAAGCCGAAAAAATCGGCGGCTCGGATCACAAAGTAACCGCAGCCGACGAAGATACGATCGATCTTGTCGGTATGCTTTTTGAGTTCATTTTGCAGGACAAGAATCTGCCTGCTGAAATTCAAGCGCAGCTTGCGCGCTTACAGATTCCGTATCTGAAAGTGGCGATTCTGGACAAGCATCTTTTTGCCAAAAAAGAACATCCGGCGCGCCGCCTGTTAGATGAATTGGCGCAAGCGGGCGTGGGCTGGAGCGAAGAGTCTGATAAAGACCATCGTCTATTCCAGCGTATCCGGCAAATTGTTGAGAGCTTGCTAAAAGATTTCGACGAAGACACTGGCATCTTTGAGCGTGAATATCTTTCGTTTGTAGAATTTTTCGCGGGCCTGAAAAAACGCGCCGATGTCGCCGAGCAGCGCACCACCGAAACGGCGCGCGGCAGAGAAAAGCTGCACACCGCGCGCAAACTGGCGGCGAAAGAAATTTTGCTGCGCATGGATGGCAAGCCGGTGCCCGAGGTTATTCGGCATGTGCTGACCCGGCCTTGGGCCAACGTTTTGGTATTAACCTCTCTACGCCAAGGTGAAAATTCGCACCAGTGGCAAGCTTCCTTGCGCGTCGCAGATGAGCTGATTTGGAGCGCGCAGCGCAAAGACACCGACGACGAACGTCAGCGCCTGCGCGCCTTGGTTCCTGAGTTGGAAAAAGCACTGCGCCAAGGCTTAAGCCTAGTCGCGTATCAAGAAGCAGACGTCAATCACTTGATTGCCGAGCTAGACAAGCTCTACGCGGTATTGCTTGAAGTGCCGGTGCCGCGCGAGATTGACATTGATGACAGCGCGGCCGGCATGCCGACGTTTGATGACGATGAAAGCACGATGCTGATCGTCGAAGAAAAGGCGAAATTCACGCCACCCGCTAGCGCCAACGACGACAACAATTTTGTCGACGAAATCGTGTTGGGTGCCAAGGGTGAGGAAGACGACGAAGAAGGCGAGGTATTTGACGATGCCTACGTCGAAACCGCGCGTGCGATCAAAGTCGGTACTTGGGTTGAATTTCGCGACAAGATCGGTCATATCGAGCGTGCGAAGCTGTCGTGGATTAGCCCGATCAGCGCGAAATATTTATTCGTCAACCGCAAAGGTTTGAAAGTTGGCGATAAAACCGTCTGGGGCCTGGCTGCAGAGTTGCGGGCTGGCTCTGCGGAAATCTTAGAAGACGTGCCGCTGTTTGACCGCGCGCTTGATGCGATTGTTGAACGCCTGAAAAGCAGCGCGGCAGCGCCCGTGGAGCAAATCAACGAAGCCGAATCCAATGTCGTGCCAGAAGGCTCTATTGGCGAGCACATTTAAACTGGCAGTGGAATTCATCATTAAGCCCCAAATATGCAACTGAACGAACGCGAGCGAATAGCACTCACCCGGAACGTTAACAATGCCATCGCCGAAGATATCGCAACGGGTGATATTAGCGCCGAGCTGATTCCTGCCACACAGCCAGGCATTGCCAAAATCATTGCGCGGCAAAATTTTGTGTTGGCAGGGCGGCCATGGGCTGAGGCCGCGTTTCTGCATTTTGCGCCCGACGCACAAATGCGCTGGTCTGCAAACAATGGCGAAACAGTGCTGGCAAACGCCGTGCTGCTGGAAGTCTCAGCACCCGCGCGCGCGCTGCTTAGTGCCGAACGCACCGCGCTTAATTTCCTGCAAACTTTGTCTGGCACTGCGACCACCACCGCGCACTACGCGCGACTGATCGCGCATACCAAAACCCGCTTGTTGGATACCCGCAAAACCTTGCCGGGCTTACGCGATGCGCAAAAATACGCGGTGCGCTGTGGTGGCGGCTTTAATCATCGCATTGGTTTGTTTGACGCTTTTTTGCTGAAAGAAAATCATATTGCCGCAGCGGGCTCAATCAGCGCAGCAGTGCATGCTGCGCGCAAACTTTATCCAGATCGCTTTTTGCAAGTCGAAGTCGAAACCCGCGCGCAATTGGAAGAATGCCTAAATTTAAACGTCGCGCGCGTGCTGCTGGATAATTTTAGCCCGACACAAACTGCGGAGTTGGTGCGCTTGGTGGCTGGCCGAATGGAGCTGGAATCCAGCGGCGGTATTGATGAGCAAAGTCTGATTGCCTACGCTGAAGCGGGTGTTGATTTTATTTCCATCGGCAGCTTGACCAAGCATGTGCGTGCGGTGGATTTATCGATGCGGATGGTGTGATTCTATGTGCAGAAGCTAAGCGCAAAGCTGTTGCAATTTGCGTTTTTACCGCTCAGCCTTGGTCATGACACTTTCGCTGTTTAAAGGAAAAATCCCATGAATTACATACTGGAGTGCGAGCTAGAAGAAGACGGCAGGTGGTTAGCCGAAGTTCCCGAATTGCCCGGGGTTCTCGCGTACGGCGTATCGAAAGAGGAGGCGATGGCTAAGGCCGAAGCGCTTGCGCTTCGAGTTATTGCTCAAAAGCTCGAACACGGAAGCGTTCTGAAACAGGCCGGTCTCAAGGAGTGATTTTTATGCGTTACATGGTCGTTTTAGAGCGAGGTCCAACAAGCTATGGGGCGTATGTCCCTGATCTTCCAGGCTGTATTGCAGTCGGCGAGACTCAACAAGAGGTGCTTGAGCTAATTCAAGAGGCTATCGAGTTTCATCTTGAGGGTCTCACGGAAGAGGCCAAATCGGCTTTTGTGCAGCCAAAAAAAGTCTAACTACTCAATTAAAGTGAGCGTTACCATGCACAAATGGACTTCG
>JAYVAQ010000220.1:0-3345 GCA_043750875.1 Rhodanobacteraceae bacterium | reverse complement strand
TTTTGGCGTTCCAGCAAGGCATGAGGAGGCAGCATGCTCATTGCCTGCAACGACGAAATAACGATGCTGGGGCGTCAAAAAAGTGTGCAATCTTGTTCGTAGCGACCTTCACCCACAATGTGAATTTCGAACGGGCGAAATTATTCAACAAATTCATGGCTTTATCGAGGTTAATAAGCGGTCAACTGAGGTTTTTAGGTTTATGCTAAGAATTTGGCATCGATGGGCTAGAATCGCGTTTTTATTGCGGCTGCGTGCTAATGCACAACGCCAGCTCAGACGGTTCCATGCGTGCGATTGTAATTTCCGTTATTTTTATCTTCTTGACCACGGTCGGCGCGGTGCTGCTGATCAGTGCCGGGCGTCATGGGCCGACGTGGGCCCTTGCATTGATATTGCCGTTGACTTGGCTGGCGCATACTTGGGCGGCGGCGATTTCACCCATTACCAGCGCAGATGGCGCAATCACGGCACAGCTTTCGTCTGCGCGCTTAGCACTTAATGCCTATGCCACGCTGCAATTTGCGCTGCTCGGCGCACTTTGGCTAGCCTTGCCTATTTATTGGCTGCAACGTGGCGGCGGTATGCCAGCGGCGTTGAGTTGCGCTGGTGCCGCGACGGCTTGGCTAGTGCTGTATCGACGCCGCTGGGCGTATCCGCTGTGGGTGTATTTTCAAGTAGCTCAGGCGCGCCGACTTACGGTTTTGGCGCGCGAACTGGAGTCGCGGTTTTGGCAAGCGCCGGAAGGCAGCGTGCACGCCAGCCAATGGTTTTGGCAGCGTGGCATTTGGGCGAATGCGATAGACGCTTTGCTGCTGTTATTGCCGCTGCTGTTATTGCAATCAGAGGTGTTTTCGACGCAGCTATTACGCAATTGGTTGAGCTTTTGCTTGTTGTTGCTGCCTAGCCTTAGCCTGTTGCGTGTACAAATCAGTGCCCAGGCAGTGACGCCCATCGTTGCGTCTGAATTTGTTTTGCCATTGCAACGCACCGGCAGCCGCAACCAGATTTACCACGGTTTGAGTGGCGCGTTCGACAGCCTGGATGCGGTTGATGATACGCAAGCATTGGAGCAGGCATTCGAGTTGCCCTGGACGCACACCTCAGAATTAGCGGCCCCGGTGCCCGCCATTGAGGCATCGGATGCGAGCAGCGAAGCGGTGCCGCAAGTCGACAAGCAAGAATCACAACGCGAAAAATTGACCGAACAACAACGCTCAGAAGCAGATACCGACCCAGGGTTTTCTAAAGATTTACTGCTGCAACGCGCGGTGATCCGCGGCGATGCCACGGCGGTGACCAATCTGCTTAAACGCGGCGCAAATGCCAATGCCGTGCCGTTAGCGAATGCACCCGATCAGCGCACACCTCTGGTTATCGCCTGCGCCAGCGGTAGTTTGGCGATCATAAAACTGCTGATTGCAGGCGGAGCGGACGTCAACGGTAAAAACGGCGATATTACCCCCTTGCTTGCGGCCACCCGGGATACCTGGAGCGGGCGCTTTGATGTGGTTATGACGCTGCTAACGAATGGCGCGGACGTATCGGTGCTCGACAATCTAGAAGTTAGCGCACTGCATGGCGCAGCGCGCAGTACCGATGTTGCGCTGCTGCAGTTATTGCTGGAAGCGGGCGCAAACATTAATCAAATCGATGCCGAACACTACACAGCCCTGGCACGCGCCGTGCAATCTGGCCAAACAGACAACGTGTTTGCGCTGCTCAAGGCGGGTGCGGCATATGATGGCGAAGGCATGATCTCGTTGGCGCGTGCACTTTCTTGGTGTAGGGAACCGGATGCGCAATTGATCGAGTGCGTCGTCACGCGCACGAAATTGGAAGCGCGCGACGGTGCAGGCAACACCGCGCTGCATTATTGCGGTGCCGAAGATGCGGCAGAATTTGCGGAAGCGCTGGTGCTTGCTACGGCCAACGTCAACGCCAAGAACAATGTGCAGCAAACGCCGGTGATGCTAGCGGCACGCGCCGCTAGTTTGCGCACCCTACATCGGCTTTGCTTGGGCAAAGTGACGCCATTACTGGTTGACGCAGATGGCAATACCGCGCTGCATCACGCGGTGTTGGCAGCCGTGCCTAAGCTTGAGATTATTGAGCTGCTGTTGCAGCTTGGTTGCCCGCCACAGCGCACCAATGCCGTAGGTGCCACGGCGGCGGAGCTAGCGCTGAAAGCGGCGCGCTGGGATTTAGCGCGGCGCTTAAGTCCAGCGCAGGAGCTTAGCGATGAGCTTGAAGGTGAGCTTGAACAATCGAGCGAAAGCCTAGGCTCGGGCAGTTACGAAACCGGGCCGAAGCGCGAGCAGCTTTTAGTGCAAGCCGCGCATGCTGGCCGTTTCGCGGCGGCGCAAACGTTGCTAAAGCTTGGGCCAGTTGATCAGCACACGCATCTACAAGTTCTCTTGGCGCTTGGTGATCAATTAGACAGTGAATGGTTAGCACAATTGATCACAGCTGGCTTGCAACTAGGCAAGCTGGAAGTAGCGCCAAAATTGTGTGCGTTGGCGCGCCAAGTGCCGCCGCCATTGGCCGCAATCCAGCGTTTACTGGACGCCGGTGCCGCGATTTCTAGCGATGACGAATGCGCCTCACCGTTAGTATTGCTTTGCGGTGCAGCCGCCGAACTAGAAGGCGCTAGCGCGCCAGTTGCACAAAGCCCGTCCAGCGCCCTGATTACCGCAATGATTGCCGCTGGCGTTGATATTGCCGCACTTGACGGCGAGCAACGCGGCGCGTTGAGTTACGCGGTGCAGTGGTGCGATGTGAATACAGTGGCAACGTTGCTAGCCGCAGGTGCAGCCAAAGAACTTGCATTGAACAGCACCGACAGCGCCGGGCTAACGCCGCTTTTGCGCGCCCTAGCTCGCGCGGAGGCGGCTGAATTGGTGGCGTTATTGATTCGCGCGGGCGCAGATCCAAATGTGTCGGGCCGGGATGGCTGCAGTGCGCGTGCGATCGCACTGGGCATGAATAAAATTGCGCTCGCCGAGCAGCTTGTGTGGCCACCCGGTGCGCATCCTGGGCGCGCGCTTGTTGCTAGTGATTTAGTGCAAGCCGCAGCGCGCGATGACCGCAACAGTGTATTGCGCTTGCTGCAGTTGGGCTTTGAAATCGATGCCACAGACAATGCGGGCGCCACGGCATTGACCTATGCATGTGCCGTCGGCAACGCCGAGCTGATCGAGTTTTTGCTCAAGGAAGGTGCGTCAGCGGCGGGTGCCAGCATGCCCGCGGGCAGCAAATTGCAAGCGCTAACGCCACTAGCTGCGGCTGTACGCGGCCGCCATCTCGACGTGATTCGACGCTTAATTGCGCTAGGCGCGCCGATTA
>JAYVAQ010000219.1:0-9887 GCA_043750875.1 Rhodanobacteraceae bacterium | reverse complement strand
GAGTAGTGAAAGATCAATGCTCATGTTGAATTCCTTTATTGTGAGTTGGTTGCTGAAAAGTTAGGGTCAATACGTTTTAAGAAACGCTGCGCGGTGTTCTGACTGATGGGGAAAGCGAGTGCTGCCGCCCAAAGCCTAGCTATTTCGGGCGGTTGACTGGTTTGCCGCACAGTCGCGTGAATGCCGTGTGCGGCCAGTCGTTGGCGTGCCAGCGCGAATGCGCCCACCGCATCGCCAGCGCTCAACCGCCGCGCGATGGCTGGGTCTGGTGGGATTTGCTTTCCCTCAATGAGCGGCCAGGGCAAGAGACTGAGACGAATGATCATCCAGGCATCGTCTGGGAATCTCGCCGAACCACTGCTGGTGATGACTACCGGAAGTTTAGCCGACGAAAAATTCAGCGCGCAAAATGCACGCGCCAAAAGCAAGGTTCGCGCTAAATCCAAACTTCCGCTCAGAAGTAAAGCAAGATCAGTTGCGTTCGCTGAAAACCCACGCCGGGCAGCCAGTGGAAACCCGGCAGTGCCCAATTTGTTGCGATCAATTAGTCGGCGATTGACGATGGCAATGCAGTCTTCGACGGGAATGCGTTGGTTAACCACAACTTGCGGCAAGGGCAACAAGCGCTGTGAAGCCATGCTGCCCGAGGTGGCGAATCGGCCAAGTTTCAAAGTTTGAAAATGCGCGCGCACGGGATGCGGCGGCGCTTTATTGTTTGGGAACTCTGCAGCTTGTGCCGCAAATGCCAGCGCGAGCCGGAACTCGGCGCTGCCATCGTTTGCAGCTTCGATCCATTCAGCACGGAGTTTCGGGATCGGCCCTGCGGAGAAGCCAGTGCCGCTGGCTTGAATTGCCTCAAGATTTGCGGCTGCAATCAGTAACGACTGCCAAAGCGATGCGCGAGTCGGTTGCTGTGCGACTTCAAGTGCGACGTTTGCAAGGTTTTGCACCGCTGTCTTGACACTTGTTGAAGCGTCTTTGTCACGCGCAACACGCCTTAAACGCATGAGCCAAATCTCCAAGTCGTCCAGGTTTCGCACAGCTTGACTTGTTCGCTCAGGCACCACAAATCGCCCAAGCGGAACCGCCAGATTCGCTTGGCCATTGCGCTCGATGTAGCCAAAGCGCTGAAACGAAACGATGCCGCGAGCCGTGCCCATACGCGCAACGGCACGGGCGAAATCAAATGGATCTCCTGCGATCTTTTTGCCGATTTGCGCGCGGCCTTCGGCAAGCAATTGGCGCAATTCAAGATAACTTAGCGGCTGCGCCCAAATCGGCATCCATTGTTCGCCGCGCGCGCTGTCCTCTTTCGGTGAGGCGCTAATAAATCCGGCGCTTTCGCCAGATTGCGCAAAGGGTGCGGCGGCACGTGAACTTGATCGGTTCTGCATGGTGTTCGTGGCACTTGAACGCATGCTAATCGCACCTTCGAACATCAGGACAAAATCAAACGGATTAACCAGACTGTCGTCATTGCAGCCGTTGCTACTGTTCGCGCCACCAGCGGCGCCGGGCGAGAATTGCCCAATCGCGGCACCCTTTTGATAATCGTCATACGCTCCAGCCCAAAGCGCACCTTGCAGCCAGTTTTTAGCATTGACGCCCGGCACACCTTCAACAGCGTTGACTTCAAACAACGCCTGTAGCTGCTGCATGAAATTGTTTGTGAAATCCAACCGACCATCGTTTCCACCCGTCCCCAAAAGCGCCGGATAGGACGGTTCACCATTTGCATCCAGTACCAGCGCTGCACTCATCCATTCCGAATGCGGGCCGCGCCAGTTTCGCCTCGCGGGATTGAATAAATCGCCTTTAAGACGCTTAAAATCCCGTTCTGCAGCCGCTAGCCGAGCCCTGTAGATGGGGTCATTGCGCATCGCCTCACGCTCGGCGAGCGACAAGTTTTTTTGCTTTGACTCATCCTTAATAGCGCGAATGACGGAATCCGCTGCCTGAATTTCTGCCAGCATGCCGTCGGCATCTGCGATTCCGGCTCGAAACGCGCTTAAGCGTAGCGCTTTTGAATTTCTGATCGGACTTAGACCTGGATCAGTCTTGCCGTAGAAACCAGAGCCTTTAAGCCACGGTGAAACCAGAGGCGTGGGCGCATAATTCTCCAGAAAAAACGCCTCCAACTCATCTCGCGCCAGTGTCGTTACCAAACAAAACCGTTCACCGCGCCAAAATCCGCGTGCGCTGGGATCAACTTGTTCAGAAACTAGGCGCAAAATTCCTAGCGCTTTTAAATAGTGCGCTAACGGTGCAGGCGCGCAGCCGCTAAGTTCATGCAGATACATACTCATAAACCAACTCCGGCGCGATCTGGCCGCTTTTGACTCAGATCAAGCAATGGATCTTTTATCGGATCTTTCGATGCGCGCTGGTCAGCGGCGCGAATGATGGCCTCAAAATAGCTCAGTGTGAATGGGCCGTGCTTGCGTAAAAGTCCTAGCACCCGATCCGTCCAACTGCGGCCTGTGCGCCCAGTCAAGCCAATCGCCGACGGTGCAAGATCAAGCTGACTTTCTGGCAGCTCGATAATCGTGCCGTGTTGATCCATCAGCTCCAACGCGGGTAAAAATTCGCCGTCACGCACGCCACGAATGCGTAATTTGGAGTCATTGGCATCTTGATCGAAGGTGCTGGCGTGCCAGCTGACCCGCACTTTGCCGTGATGGCAACAAACCAAATACGCGACTAGGTCGAAATCATCAGCGCTTAAGGCAAGAATTTCTGACTCCAAAGCATTCGGCAGCTCGACGGCGCGCGCTGCAATTTCAGTGGCAATACCTGAAATTTGTAACAGTTCCAGGCACTGACCCAACAGCGCCGGGTGCGTCGGCTGGTGTCGGCGCAGCACATCAAATAATGCCAGCGTGCTGGCAAGCTCGTGGCGAAAGCCTGAGCGCTTCACTTTTTTATCGTCGACGTACATCTGCTTTGGCTGCAACCACGCGTATTTTGGCGCTTTGGCTAAGTCCTTACGTGCGGGCTTGCCTGGGGCGTCAGACTTAATCGAGTTATTGAACGCCGAATGCACTTTTCCAACGTCGTGCCAGCGGCCAACGCAGCTGAAAATAGAGGTTTTGGCTGGCAGCAATGCTTTGCACAGTGCAACCGCGTTATCGCTCACTTGCCCGCCGTGGGTCGCAATCGTTTGGTAGATCGGCAGTTCGCTATTCGCGTCTGATTCTTCCTGACCATCCGCTCCGTATGCGTTCGCGACTGCGGATTGCTGCTGCTGTTCTATCGCCTGGAAATTTTTGCTGCCCGGGCTAAATCCTAAAATGTTGTCGTAACCACCAGTGTCGGTGGATACCAACAGCACTTGCCCTGGGAACAGGTTTTCTTCGCGCAGGACGTTCCACTTCGCATCCAAATAGTCCCAAACCCAAGCTCTTGCGCCGGCGATAAGAGTCTTACCTTTCTTGAATAGCCAGTCGCGCGCCTTGCTAACGGGTACGGAGCACAGCTCAGCTCTAGCAGGCTTGCGCTTGGGGTCAGGTGCCGCATCTTTTTCTTTGGCAATATCCACCCAAAACACCTGCAAGTCACGCTCATCGCCACTGCGAATAAATCGGCTGATATCAATATCGCTGCCGGATAAATCTGCAGCGGTATCGAAGAGTTCGTCAATTTCATAGCGTAAAAGCAGGTGTAGCGGTTCGTAGGGATACAGCTCCGCCCGCCGAGCTGCGCTCAAATGTTCTTCAAAAGCCTCCAACGCTAAAGGTGCAACGTCAGTTAGCTCGCTGAGCGCCAGTTTGGCGCTGTCAAGCTCAGCTGCGTCATACGGCAGCGCCGCCTTTTCTTTTAACTCCAAATCAACCACCGTAACCATTGCGCGTCCACCCCAACGGGCGCAGCGGCCAAAGCGCTGCACCAATGAGGGCCATGGTGCCAATTCGGTGAACAGGCGATTCGCGGAAATGTCGACGCCCGCTTCGATCACTTGTGTCGTCACAATAATGCGATTGACGTTGCCCATGCAGGCGTCTTTATTTAAAAAATCCTTAAGCCAGTCCTCACGTTCTTGCGGACGAAAACGGCTGTGTACTAATCGACATTCAACGTTTGCCGCCAGGACGCCTTTATGTTTTCGCAGCGCATCAAATACGTCGAGTGCGCGTTGCACCGTGTTGAGGATAACCAAGGTCAACCCGCCACCGGCGGCAACGTGATCGTCAGCCGCTGTTTGGCTGAGCTTTTTAAGATCTTTTAGGCTAATCGATAGCAGCGGTTGCAATGGCTTTTCAACGTCATCCCATAGCCTGCCAATGCGATCGGGCGCTGGAATCTGCAGCGGCGGGCTTTGCACCAGTGTCTTCGTATCCGGGCTTCTCTCAAGCCACTCGCGCTGCAAAGTCGCGCTCATCCACCATGTCTTATTCGGCCAAATGGCTTTGGCTGCATCAGCGTCTTGATCCCAAAAGGCTTGCAATTGCGAAGAGGTCGCAAGTCCCACATCCATCAGCTGCACTTCGTCCATTACCCACAAACAATCCTGGCTCAGCAGGCCAAATTCCATCGGCCAGCGCGCACGCGCCGCCGCGTACCCCCGATTGAGCGCACGTGAAAGCAACATGTCTTGTGTACCGATCAAAATCGCCCGACGTTCTGGGTGCATTGACCAATCTGTTCCCTCAACACCACCCATCAGCACATGCACGCCAACATCAGCTTCTAGCCCCAGCGCTATCAGTACTCGTTTAATCTCAGCATCGGTTTGCTCAACCAACACCCGCATCGGCAAACACCACACCAGCCTTGTTGGCCAGCGATTCTGGGTATCGACAAATTGGTGGTGGAGCCACGCGTGTAAAACGCCGAGCGTTTTGCCAAATCCGGTTGGGATTCGAATCAGTTGATTGCCGCAATGGTTCTGCTCACTAAGTTCTCGCTGCCAAGGCCACGGGCCAGTGGGAAATAATTTCTCTTCAAGATTTTTCACTCGGTTCCTCTATTTCAATTTTAGGCGTGGTTTCCCAGCGTCAGAAAACCCTTACCCCAACAGTGCGCCAATCCAGCCCTTACTCGCAGCACCAAGCAGTTTTATTTCCATCAATAGACAAAGTCTGTCCAACGACAGTTGCCTCGCCCCAAAAACGCCATCCAGCAAAATTTCGTGTCAAAAAATGTGCGAACTTGTGTGACTTGACCAGCTTGGACCTAGTCGTGCGGCAGTTTTGAACCAAATCGCTTCGAATGTTTGGACTGCACACTTCCCAGGAACGCCCGGGCGTTTCGACAAAAAGGCAAAACTCCATGACCGCAAACGTATCAATTCCCGATGATTTGCATCAGCAACTGCGCGAACGGGCTGCGAAATTCACTCCACTGTTGATGAATTTGCTATTTCCCTGATGCGTGCAGCAATCGGCGCGCAGCTGCAAGAGCATCCCATTCGTCAAGAGGGTCGATTTGCCTATTTTGACCTTCCGAGAGATGCACAGCCGCTAGATTTGAACCGAATCCAAGCTGCACTGAATGACTAAGCGGTTACTGCTGGATATCAATGCCTTGCTTGCACTGGGCTGGACCAATCACCCATTTCACCGAGTGCCGGCAAAGGCCTGATACAACTATCCAAGCATCGTTGAAGCATTGCGACTCTAGCGGTTTCACCGAAAATTGACTTTGCAGCTCAGTCCTTTTCGCTTTCTGCCGCTTCCCGTGCCAGCGCCTTCCGATGCCCCGCCACCACCGCCGCCCGCAATTCAACCGGCGCTAAAACCTCGACGTCCAGGCCTTCGCGCATTAAGTCGCGCACCAACTCGGTGGCGTTGCCGTAGGGGAATTGGCGTTCCAGTCCGCCGTTCGGCAGCAGGGCGTCGATTTGCTCCGGGTGCCAGACTTCCTCGGCCACCCACTGCGCGCGAAATGGGCTGAAGCGCAAATGTGCGGTGTTGCTAGCGGCTAGATCGAAAATGCCGTAGCCACGCCGCTTAGGCGGGGCGTGGCCTACGGTGGCGGGGTCGCGCAGTTGGCTGACGTCGGCCACGCGTTCCAGGGCGAAATAGCGATAACCGGATTGCGTGTGGCACCAGGCTAGTAAATACCAATTATTGCGGTACAGCTCTAACTGCACGGGTGACAGGGTGCGTTCGCGCGATTGGCTTTGCGGGGCCGGTTCTGGCAAAGAATCGCCCCGTGCACGGTAGGTGATGGTAACGCGCACTTGTTCGATGATCGCGCGTGTCAGTGCGGTCATCACGTGGCTGCTAATTGGGCGTTGCGCCGCCTGTTTGATAATAATTTTTCCGGCCAAGTCGGAACTGCCAACTGCGGATTTCGTCAGCCGTTTTAGCTCGTGCGTCAGTGCCGAAAATTCCTGATTGAGTGCGCTGGCGCCAAGTTGTTCGATCAATTCCAGCATCAGCCCAAAGGTGCGCACGCTGGTGGAATCGAACCACTGGCCGGGCAGCTGAAAGCTATCACGCAGTTTGAAAGTGGCGACTTTGCCGTCCAGGTGGCGTTCCAACTGTGCAGATTCGCCTTCCAAACGATTCAAATAGCGGCTGATCGTGCGCACATGCGTGCCGTCCAAACGCTCGCTGAGCTGTTGTTTACTCATCGGCGTGCGAGCGCTGGTAAAAATTGCTAGGAAACGCCGGTAGCGGGTATCGGGCATAGCGGGAACTCCTCAAGCTGCGGTCGGCTTGCCTTGATCATGGCAGGCTTTTGGGATTGCTATATCTGCCTGTTGATGATTTTCCACTTCGTCAGCATTTGCGCGGCTCTGCCCTTCGACAAGCTCAGGGCGAACGGATCTTTTCGTGAAAGCTTCAAAAAATTACTGACCGTAGCGCGCATCAATCGCCGCCAAAGCCCCATCCAAATCCTTCGCATTCACCGACACCACCGTTGGCATGCCGCCACTCAAACCAAACAGCGTTAAAAAATTTATTCCGCTTTGGTAGTGCGCGGCGAAGGTCAATGTGTCGCGATCCAGCACGGCGGCGATGCGGGCTTGGGTCTGCCCCAGCAACAGCAAATGCGTTCGATCGTAGGCGGGCCAATCGGGTGGCACGGTTACCAATACGGTGTCTTTTGCCGCGCATACAAACTGTGCGGCCAGATCTTGCGCGGCTTGTTGTAGCAGGTGATACGGTCGGCCGACTTGCTCGATCTCGGCCAGCATTTCGGTGTTGTTTGCACCGCTCGCGAGGAAGCTAACAATACTCAGCAGCCATTCACGATTTTTGGCTTGCGTCAAAGTACTGCGTTGAATGATCTGGGCAAGCGGGCTGGGCTGGGCGCTACAGGTGTCAATCGCAAACGCGTCGCTATCGGCGCCGGGATAGCATTCGTTGCCACCGCGCAGCCATTTGGCGGCGCTCATCAAGCCATCAAAATCATTGTGGCAAACGATGCTGTCGATGTGCCCCGTATCTGCAACCAGTGCGGGTGTGATCAGTTCTGGGCAGGCGCCATAGTCGGCTTTGCGATGCAAAATAAAACGTGGATCGCGGGCATATTGCGCGTGGTAGTCGCTATCGTGGTGATCCACCCACAGCGCCAAGCGCGCACCGAGTTCGGTGATGAATTTTCCGGTGACTTTCTCGAAGCTCATGCCTCCGGCGTTAGAGGCAAATGCGATGTCCAGCACCACCACGCGGCCCGGCAATTGCGATGCTTTGGGCAAGCCGCGCGGGGTGGCTATGATTACCGTTGGGTGTTCTGGGTTTGTTGATGGCATGTCGAACTTTAAACACAAACGCGTCAATGATGGGCAGTTTCGCTTTCCGAGCGGAGCCAAACCAGCTCATAGCTCGTGCTCCGCCCACCCGCATTGGATTTCCGTAAAACATCGAAAGCCAATAGTTCGGTGATATCGCGCAACGCCGTGTCTGGCGAGCACTTGGCAATAGCCGCCCACTTGCTGCTTGTGAGTTTGCCCTCAAAGCCATCGAGCAAGCGATTGACGAGTTTCACTTGCCGCTCATTCATTGCCACCGTGGCCAAGCGCCGCCACGCCCGTGTTTTCATCAACACCGCGTCAAGCGTTTCCTGGGCCTGCGCCACCGCACGCTGCAGTGTGTCAAGAAACCATGCCAACCACGGGGTGACATCCATGGATTGTTTTTGCGTGCGCTCGAGAATATCGTAATAGCTATTGCGGTCGCGTTGAATCTGCGCCGACATGCTGTAGAAGCGCTGTGGGCTTCCGTCGGCGCGGGCAAGAAACAAGTCGCCGACAGCGCGCGCGATGCGGCCGTTGCCATCGTCGAACGGGTGCAAAGTGACAAACCACAGGTGTGCAAGTCCAGCAGTTATAAGCGGCTGCTCCATCGATGCGCTATTGGCCCAATTCAGAAAGTTCTCCATTTCAGCCTGCAGTTGATTCGCAGGCGGCGCCTGAAAATGCACACTGTGACGCCCAATTGGGCCGGAAACCACCTGCATCGGGCCTGCGGCATCATCGCGCCAAGCGGCCACATTGATTTTGCTTAGGCCAGAATAGCCGGTCGGAAACAGCGCAGCGTGCCAGCCAAACAAGCGCTGCCGTGTGAGTTTGGCGCTGTAGTTAACGGTGGCGTCAAGCACCATTTCAACCACCCCTTCGACGTGACGATCAACTGGCGCCAGCGCACCAATGTCGACTCCCAGGCGGCGGGCGATTGAGGAGCGAACCGACTGGACGTTGAGTAGTTCGCCCTCAATTTCGCTGGTTTTGACGACGTCATCAGTCAACGCTAACAGGCTCGCCTGTTGGCGCTGGGCCATGCCAACTTCGGCGAGTCGCCCCATCAACATGCCTTGAGCACGACTAACATTAGCCAAACGCCGAACCAGCTCGGCTAAGTCGTAGCGCCAGTGCGGCCAGTCCTCGGCTTGCCAGATGTAGCTGTTTTGACTCGGCAAAGTAGTTAACCCAAACTTGTAATCGCCGCTTTTCATGCGGAGATTATGCGGGTATTCGCCGCAAACGCAAGGTCACTATAAATTTCACACCACATGCAAACGCCAAAAAAAACCCACAACGCAAAAACGGAGCGACGATCCTGCGACCGTCGCTCCGTTTTTTTAGATCAGGTTAGTCAATACGAACTAAGGGGTTACGGATAGGCCGCTTTAAAGTAGCTGATTGCGTCTAGCACATCCGGGCTGATGCGGCGAAACACATTCGGGAATTCGAAGTTGTTGTCTTGGGTGCTAGCGACACCGAACACCACGCGCTTGTTGCTGGCCCAAATGTCGGTGAATAACGGGCCGCCGGAATGGCCGCCGCTAAGATCGCAGTTGACACGAACACGGGCATTCCAACCGTCTTTAGCCATTGAGCCAAAACCACCGACTTGACAATTATTCGTGTCCTGATAAGCCCAACCTTGTACGCAGCTTGCAGGTGCAAAGGACAGACCACATGCGGGATAGCCACGATTAAAGCAACGGCCGCTGCCGAACAAGTGGTTGGCGCAGAAATCTTCCAGCGTGTCATCGCCAATCGCGACATAGCCTAGCCAACCGGTCTGATTACCGGGCGAGCTACTCAGCACCATAATGCCGTAGTCATACGTGTAGTTACTGGTATCGGTGCGGTATTCCGCTGGAGTGAAATACCACGTGGCGTTGTGCGCGCCGTAGGGTTCGCAGCTAACGTCGTTGCAATCATCTTCACGGCCTGGGCGGAAACGGGTGGCGCCTAAGGAGTAGAAAGACGCGCTTTTGCGGTTATAAATACAGTGTGCGGCAGTCAGTACGATGTTGTGCGCAATCAAAGTACCCGAGCAGCCGGAGTTCTCGCTGCCGCCCATCTGGCCCATGGCGCGGTAGGGGAAATCGGTGTTATCAAAACGGCGGGTACGGGTATCGACGCCATTGCTCCAGCCCTTGGCTTGTGGCAATAGGTCGCTGATTTTTTGCACCTCGTTGTTGAAACG
>JAYVAQ010000218.1:0-3638 GCA_043750875.1 Rhodanobacteraceae bacterium | reverse complement strand
CCAGACGAAGTTCGCGCGTATTGGACCGAACAGTGGTGAAGTCAACCCTCAGGTGGATCCGCTGGCGTTTTACCGCAATCGGCGTCACAGATGCTTGTTCAGGTGCATCAAGTCGTACTCAGCTTAGCGGGGACGGTGCTTGTCGATGACCTCGTCGGCCATCTTTTCACCATAAGTAATGGCTTAATCCAAGCGATGGATATCTGGACACCTTCTTCAGTCGATGCCGCAATAGGTTCTTGATAATCGCGTGAACTTCCTGCGCACAGAAATTCAACGTTAGAGGGCTAACAACACGTGCGTGGCGCAGGGATGTCGAATGCACGCGGCTAGGAGCGTTATTAAGGCAAGCCAAATTGATGGATTTCCACACAGAATTCTCACCTGGGGGCCGTTCGCTGGATTCGCTATTGCAGCAACGTTGTGGGGATTGATTGCATTCGAAATAGGGATGGATTTAGTTGCAACTTGGCTGGCAATTCCTGGCATGGTGCTGATGCTCGGCATTGCCGTTGTTGAATTGGTAGCGGTTCCATTAGGCTGCTTTCGTGCACAACGTGCCAAGGCGCTGGGTAATCTTCGGGTCGTGTTTGCGTTGGCGTTTGCCGTCGTCTATGTGCTTTTTGCCGCCTACCTAGCGATGGCAGCAATTTATTCGGCAAACTAGTTTTATGATTTTCTGATGCCATCCATAGCTCGGAAAATTTCAGGGCGAGCGCTCAGCTTGTGCCGCTATCGCGCTAACATTCGTTTTCAAGGCTGGGCGTCGGCCGAATTCAACCTTAGTTTTCACCAGTCATCCGTTTCGCCACCAAGGAAAACCGAATGCATACACCGCCTAAATGGTTCACCGTTATTGCCATCGTGGCGCTGCTCTGGAACTTGCTCGGTTGTTTTGCGATTGCCGCTGATTTGATGATATCGCCGGCAGACCTGGCCAAACTTTCGGCGGCACAACAACAGCTCTACGCTGCGCGCGCGGGCTGGGCGGTTGCCGCCTCGCTGACGGCAATTGTTGGCGGTGCGATTGGATGCATTGGCTTGCTTTTGCGCAAGAAATGGGCGTTTCCCGTGCTGATACTGTCATTGATCGGCATCCTGGTTCAGGACTTCGGCCTTTTTGTCGTGGTGGACGGTGCAACCTTGGCTGGCCCTGTTGCCGTGATCATGCAAGCAATCGTGCTGGCGATTGGCGTAGCACTGGTCTTACTCAGCCGCAACGGCATTGCCCGTGCGTGGCTCGCATAGCGACCCGCGCCCTCGAATTTCAGTACCATGCCTCTATACTTGCAACACGCCGAGTATCAAATCTCTACGGATCTGACTCGGCTTGATGTCACTGTCATCCATGCGTTTCTCACGCAAAGCTACTGGTCGCCTGGCATTCCGCGCGCAGTGGTCGAGCGGGCAATCAGCAACTCCTTGTGCTTTGGCCTATATCGCAACGCCGAGCAAGTTGGCTTCGCCCGTGTAGTTACCGATAAGGCCACCTTCGCCTATCTCGCCGACGTATTCGTTCTTGACGCACATCGAGGTAAGGGCTTGTCGAAATGGCTAATGCAAGTCGTCAAGGAACATCCAGATTTGCAAGGGCTTCGGCGTTTCATGCTCGGAACCAAAGACGCCCATGGACTCTACAAACAATTCGAGTTTGCTGAGCTCGCCAATCCCTCAAGGATGATGGAAATACTCAAACTCGATGTCTATCGTCAAGGGTATTAACTCTTGGATTGCGTGGTAAATCTCAGTTCAAGGCAATTCCACCCGCACCGGCGGCACCCAACCCGCGGCACGATGTTCGACAATCACGTCGGTAAAAATGCCGCCGCGTACATACCATTCGCCGCGCAAGCGCATAAATTTTGGCTGCGTTACCGCGACTAAGTCGTTCAAAATGTGGTTTGTGAGCGCTTCGTGGAAGCCGCCCTCATTGCGAAAACTCCACATGTACAGCTTCAGTGCTTTTAGCTCAACGCAGGTGTCGGCAGGAACATATTCCAGATGCAGCGTGGCGAAATCCGGCTGGCCGGTCTTGGGGCATAAACAGGTGAATTCCGGGATCTTCATGCGAATGGTGTAGTCGCGGCCCTTTTCTGGGTTCGGGAAGGTTTCTAAGGTTTTGCTGGGCTGGGTGGTGGGGTTTAGGCTCATGGGATTGACTCGTTCTTAGGTATTTGTAATTGCCGGAGTGTCGCTCAATTGATGCGGCCAAAACATGAAAGGCAGCGCAATGAACCTAGCCGGGCGCAATAGCAGCCTGTGCTCAGCATGGCGAATTTGGCCGAAGCCAAAGTTAGTCTTTAGCTTCGCCCCTGGTCTATCTGCGATCCGTGTTTCGCCAGGAGCGTTGAGCTGAGCTGCTGCGCCTAGTGCAATGTTAGCTATGTCTGACCACCACACCCCGCTCACCCAAACTCAAGCGCAAACTCTTTCCATGTAAATCCGGATGTGCCAAACGCCAGCTTGCAAGCACGTTGACAATGTTTTGCTCAATCGCGCGCTGCAATGGGCGTGCGCCAAAGCGGGCGTCGAAGCCGACCTTTACCAGCAGCTCAACGATTTCTTCGTCCCAGCTCAGCGTGAGCTGATATGCCGCTAAGCCTTCGCGATTTTGTAGTTGCGCTAACTCTTTTTCGGCGATGCTGCGCACGCTGCTGGCATCGAGTGCGTTAAAAGGCACCTCTGCATCTAGGCGATTAAAAAACTCGGGCCGGAAATATTTGCTGACCGAGCTTGCTGCATCGGTAGCATTGTTGTGAAAGCCAGCGCTGGCCTTGAGATTGCCACCGATATTGGAGGTCAAAATAATAATGGCGGAGCGAAAATCAAAGCGGCGCCCGAACGGGTCGGTCAAGCGGCCTTCGTCCAGCACTCCGAGCATCAAATCGAAAATATCGGGGCTGGCTTTTTCAATTTCATCAAACAGCACCACCGAAAAGGGCTGGGCGTCCACTTGCTGCAGCCAGCGGGCAGGCTGGCCGTGTTCGGCACTTAAAAAACGTGTGGCTGCATCAAAACCCTGGTACTCGCTCAAGTCCAAACGTATGAGTCGGCTTTCGCTCTGCGCGCTGATATCTGCGGCAAAACAATAGCGCGCTAACGCTCTGGCGAGCGCGGTTTTACCCGTGCCGGTGGGGCCGGTAAATAGCAGCACGGCCACCGGTCGATCAGGATCAACAAAGACAGCAGCTTGCCTCGACTACCTTCAGCCACCCCAAACGAGCGCATAAACGCGTGATGCTCAGCGATCAAGCGCAGGTCTTGGTAACGCTCATCCGTCGGCTTAAATTTTCCTCACTGCGGGCGACACCGCGCTTTCCACACAATGACCGTGCCGTGGCGTTTACCCGAGTGGACGAACTCACCGTGTTGCGCTAAGGCAAGCTGTTTTGACACGGGCCCCCCGCTTCACAATTCTCTGACCGAGTAGGCGGAGATAAATCTTTCACGCACACATTGAACTGCATGAGACGATGCAGCCGCTGCCTCCACTAGCGATCCGTCACTTTGTGACTATTTTTATAATATTGCATTCGCCCTGATACGTTTTCCCACCAGATGACGTTCTACGCCCGACATTGTTTTATTTAAAGGATTTGAATGCTTTTTCGTGCCATTTGCGCGTCGGCTCTGTTGTT
>JAYVAQ010000217.1:0-2706 GCA_043750875.1 Rhodanobacteraceae bacterium | reverse complement strand
TACGGCGATTTGCTGCCCTGCACAAAGCGGCCCAGGGTGTCGTATTCCATGCGGCTGTAGCGCTGGAATCTAGTCGGTGTGGCGGGCCATTGCTGCTGTTGGAATTGACTTAAGTTCAGACACGCGTTGCGGTTGGCGTAGTTCGTAACGTTACAAGTGACGCTAAACGTGCGATTGCCGTTGCTATCCAAAATGTAATCGGTGCGTTGATGCATATGCGCTTTGGCACTGAGCGGTGGCTCGGGCGTTTGTGGATTCACCACACCGCCATAGTTGTAAACGCCCTGGACTTCGGCGTGCAACAGCAGTGTGTTGGAATCATATTCAAAGCTAGAGCGGCGTTCGATCTGGACGCCGTTGCGAATGCTATAGGCCGATGTCAATGACAGGCGCCCCAATCGCACGCGCTCTGGATCGGGATTGAGTGTGCTTTGACAGCCAAGGTTTTTCACCAAAACGACGGGGGCTTCAGTACAGCCATAAAAGTTGATTTGGCCTTTGCGCTCGACTTCGGCGTCCGCTACATCAAAGGTAGCGGATTGCTGTTCAGTCAGCTTGCCCTGCGCGTCCATCTTCATTGTTGTTGTCACGCGTTGCGTTTGCGCCTGCGTTGCCAAGTCATAGCGCAGCTCGGTGCTGCTGTCGGCATACGCCACGATAGGCTGTTGCGTCACAGGTACGAATACGGGCGTGCTGATGTATAGACTGGTCGCATCAGTTATCACCGGATCCACCAGCGACATAAAACGATACGCCGGTGTGCTAGCAAGGCTACGCAAACTGCCATCGGCGTTTTCATAGGTCGGCGTGCGCGACTCATCGATACGGCACAGCACCGGGCCACAATTGGGCGGCGGTTCTTCAAAGCAGCTGGGGTGCAGCGGATTAGTAAGGCAAATAGGATCGGCAATGGTGTTGGCTAGCTTTTGCACAATCGTGCGGCTGGCGCGGCCAATAAAGGGGTAATCCTGCCGGTATTGTGTCGTGGTCAGGAGCTTATTTTGAATATCCTCGGTGCGGATTTCTGAGAAACCCAAAAAGCCACGTCCACCGGTTTGCACGCGTGCACCGCGATAGCTGTAGCGCACGATGGAAGTGGCATTAAGCGTGGTGGCATTGGTCACGCACGTTAATGCCTCTGGCGCGCAGCCGGGCGAGCTCGAACGCGCTTCGCGCACCGCCCACAGCGGGCTAAACACATCGAAGATGGCGGAGTTCCTGCCAGTGTTCAAACGCGGCCCATCAAAATTGCGCTCGTAGACAAATTTACTGACCAACGGCGCATAGCTGACCGTGTGATTGACGTTAAAGCCGTTGCTAAATTTGACGATGAAATCGTTGCCACCGTAACGCTGATTCGCCAACACGACATACAGGTTTTGGCTGCTGCCGCCATCGGCTTTGTAGCGCACCAAATCGGCGCTGCCATCGCCGTTGATGTCCATGGGCAACACCAAGTATTGGTTCGGATTTTGCCCGCCCAGCACATTCGGGGAACCCGTGGCGGCGTCTTCAAAAAAGCCAAAGCCATCGCCGGTAAAGCGGCGCAACTGCAGCGGATACTGGCTGCTACAGCCGCTGGGGCAATCAAACTGAAACAACAGATCCAAACGCTTATCACCGGTGATGTCTGCCAATTGCAGCCGGTCGGCAAAACTGCGATCCAGCGCTAACCCGGCGGGTTGCGCGGCTAACAAATGGCTTGCAAGTACGCGACCGCCGCGATTTAAGCGATATGAAAAAGTGTCCTTGCGTATCGGCCCGGCATCGTTAAAAATCTCCCGCATCCAGACATCGGCCATGCCATCGCCATTGATATCGGCAAACGAAGCGCTGAGTAAATTCGGCGCGTCATCGCACAGCCCACCCGTGGCGGCACCCACGCATTGGCCAGCGGTCAGCACAAAATCATCGCCATTCGGAAGCACTTTTGCTGTCAGCCAATAATTCACAGCGGTGCTTGTGGACTGATTTGGGATCGCCTCCGAGGCTCTACCCCAACTCGGCGCATCGGTCAGCCCGAGCGGATCCGGGCGTAAACTGCCACATATATTATTCAAAGGATCGCATTCGCGCACAATCGTACAATTTGGCTGCCCGACTTGGCCGCAGGCTTGGCAGGCAACGCCCACGCAAACAAAGCCCACGCGAATTTTGCGCACATTGAGCAGCAGCTCCGAACGGCCATCGCCGTCTAAATCCCCGGCGCGCACGCTGTCACGCGTATCCGAGCCAAAGCTTAGTCTTGCGCGTGGTTCGAAGCCCGCATAAGTGACGCTGCGATTCTGCGGCTCAAACTCAAAGGCAAGATTGCCGCTCGTCGCGCGCCGCATTGCGCGCACAATCAAATTAGGCTGATCAAGTGCAGAATCCGCCAAAATCAGTTCAGGCAAGCCATCGCCGGTCCAGTCCGCCAAACTGGAGTCCAAATCCTGCGTGACGGCTAAGTTCAAATCAATGCCCACCGCCGCAAACGTCCAGAAACTTCCGCCGTCCAATTGCGCCGGGTAAACCTGCCAACGAAAACACGTCGTGCATACGGAAAAATCTGGCACCTGGGCAATCAAATCATCGCGGCCATCGCCGGTCAGATCAAAAAGGTGCCAGATTAAATCCCAGCGGATCGCTTCATTGCCCTCAAATTGCGTGGCGGCACCATTGCTGTCGCAACTCGGGATTTGCGCCGCGCCCGGCGGTGTGCGAAGC
>JAYVAQ010000216.1:0-6958 GCA_043750875.1 Rhodanobacteraceae bacterium | reverse complement strand
TCTTTAAGGCCCAAGGATTCCATGATGCGCCAGCGATCTGGCACCGGTAAAATCTCACCTACTGCATCTATAGGCGCAGGGTCGGTATTGCCTTTGTTTTGATCGCCCCGGCGCGGTTCGGTGCGCGGGTAGCCTGGGCGTCGGCGCTGTATCGCGGTGCCGCGACTGTCGTATTCGTATGCGGGTACGACGCGAATGATGTCTAGGGCATGTGCGGCATCGATCGCGCTGGGCTCAGGCGTAGCAAATGCCGGACTGCATACCGCCATAATGGCGCTAGCTAATACGGTGCGCATGGTCGATTTGTTTAATAAACAAAGGCTTAGCGATTGGCAGCTTAGCGAGTGGTATTTCATCTTACTTTCCCTCACAAACGTTTTGCGCATCGGAGTTCAAAAACGGCCCTTGCGGGCATTGCACATAGCGCAAGCGGCTATTGCCAGGAACCAAATTGTCGGCACGTCGGGCCGGCGGCGCATTGCCTAAGCCATTGTTGAGAACTTGGCCCGCGTTATGCACCCCTAAG
Organism: Rhodanobacteraceae bacterium; assembly: GCA_043750875.1. Classification (GTDB taxonomy): domain Bacteria; phylum Pseudomonadota; class Gammaproteobacteria; order Xanthomonadales; family SZUA-5; genus JANNYA01. Next base: position 6,432 of record JAYVAQ010000216.1, on the reverse strand, counting down.
AAAGCGATCATGTCATCTTGATCAATGCCATCGCCGGAAATGCCGAGCGCACCAATCAGTACATCGCCACGATAGATGGGTACTGCACCTGGAAAAATCTGGATGCCGTTTTTAAGGCGCGGGTTGCTGGTACAGCCACTGGTTCGCACACCCACCACGCCATTGAGCAACGCCTGAATTTGCGCGGGTGTTGAGCTCGTTTGCCCCGCCGCCGGTAACGCACCTAGATAGGCACCCAAAATGCCGCCAATCGCGCTATTCACCAAATCGTATTGGATGCCGACGCTAAACGGGCTCCAGCTAGCAAATGGTTTGCTTAACGGGCCGTTGGGTGTGCCAGCGATGCCGTCTGGGAAAAATGGTCGGGCAATGTTGCCGATGGCGCGCGGGGTGATCGCCACTTGGCCAGTTAGAAACGTTGAGCTATTAAAAAAGGTGCGTGTCGCGCCGACGTAGTCTGCGAACTTGATGGTCGCACCAGTCGCTGCACCCTGCGCATTTAGATAGCGCGTATCAGGCAGTGCGTTAAGTTCTGCGGCCGCTGCGCTTGAGGAAAAAAACATCGTTGCCCGGGCTTTTTGCAAGGATACATCGGTACCAAACAGGGGCGCGTCGCGGGTACGTACGACTCCTAAAATTTCCCCCTTGGTGTCAATCACACTCAAAGATACCCGGGCTTGACTGTTGGTTGGCAAGCGAATTTGTGCGCGCGCAGCATTCGCGATTTTCAAACCTTCTTGCAATACGGTGCGTACTTCATTGGCTTTGATTGAAATATTGCCGGCCAGCGCGTCAGTGCCATCTTTTGGACGAAAGCGTGGCGCGCCAGCGCTGTCAACCAATACAAACGCATCTAAGCCGGAATAATCTTGCGCGTCAGCGACTACCCCTGATGCTGGGGTGGTCAGCGCCGTTCCCTCCAAAATTGCGGCTGCGCTGTAAAAGCCCGGTACATCAATCAACTTCCCAGGAAGCGAAGCAAATGCCGCAGGTTGCCCAGCTGGGCGCGCCAAATCCGGGAAATCGACATCGGAATAGCGGAATGTTTTGCCGTCAGCGGTGATGCGATCACCACGTCGATCCAAGGGCGCGCCAAAATTAAACGTCGCGGCCGTCGCAATCAACTCGTCGGCATTGCGATCAGTATCGAAAATATTCAGATCTAAGCCATAGGTATCATCCGCTGCCACACCGACGCCGCCGACCACGGTGCCGCCCTTGTAAAGCGGGAAGCCGCCCGGATCGGCCGACAAACCTAATGGCGAGCTCTTCGGCCCTACCGTATTTGCACCGGTAACGCCCAATGCACTCAGTGCAGGTGCTGGCGGTTGAATCAAATCCGAGCACAGCAGCTGGGAAAACTGCACACCAAACAGCGGCCCGCTGGGGCCACCGACTTCACCTGGATTAAAGTGCTGTTGCACGATTTGCGAGGCAGTACGGGTCGAAAATGCGTTGCCTTCGCTGGATAAATAAGCGCCAGTGACGGCTTTAGAAACAGCGGCGAGTTCAGATGGGACGATTGCAATGCCTTCTAAACCACCCACCACGCCACGCCCCGAGCTAATCGTGACCTGCGTGCGTGCGCCGGTCATGCGATAGACCGCAAGTACATTGCCAACGCGGTCGGTCACGGCGATGGTGGCGTTAACGCCTTGACCCTGCGCCTCGCTAACCGCCTGAGCAATAATGTTTTGCACATCACTGATGCTAAGTTTTGAATCTGGTGTGACGCACGAACCGGTGCAGCTCACGTTGCCGCCCGTGCTGGGCGGTGGCGCGGTGCCGACGGTGGATCCGGTCGATCCGCCGCCGCCACATCCAGCGAGGGCAATCGTGAGTCCAACTGCTATCAATTTCTGTCGCATCTGCAGTTCCTATTTAATGTCGTGCCTTGTTTAGACAAATCCAGTCAAAAGCCGCCCAGATCTAGTCGTTTTAGATCAGCTACACCGTATTAAGGCGCGCCGCCTGCACTTTTAGGCGCAGTCGGGGCGGAATTTTCGGATTGACCCGGAAGGTTCAATGATTTAGGTGGTTTTGCCCCGCTCGCACGCACGCTGGAGCGCTCGTGCAGCGGAAACTTGGATATATGAAAGCCATGACAGTCAACACATTCGGACGCCAGCTTGCCTTTCGCGCCCTCGCCCGCATGGCAAGCCTGGCAGTTCTCGATCCCTGGAATCAGGACGTTGGCGCTGGTCGGGGATTTTTCCGCGTCGTGGCAGCTCAAGCAATTCATGGTTTCATGTTTGCCATGGGTGAATTCGCTTTTCGCGTACCACGCACCTTCAACGCGCACTGGCGCGACGCTGAAAACAAGCATGCCCTCGTCATTGGTGGGTTGGCGCTGCACCGTGTGGCAAACGCCGCAGGCTTTGCCCTCAAATAGTGTTCGGGTTACCAAATTGGCTTTGTCGCGTGCCCAGCTCAGCGCCACGCGCTTTTCATCTGCGCTAATCGCTGCACTGGCTTGTCCTGGAATACGGCGTCGACGCACCACCGGTGGAGCTGCGGCTTCTTCGTAATCGCCATCAAGGGCGCGTTTGGCGTAATACTCGCCCAATTGCGCCAAAACCTCAGAGACATTGGCGTGACGCACTTGTCGATCACCTGCAAGGCGATCAAATGTCAGTCGGTGGCAGTCTTGACACATCGTCTCAAAATCGACCGGCTGCATGCGTGCGCCACCTGGTTCTGGCGTATGGCAGCTCGCACACGTAAGGTTTTTCTTGCCATCGGGCGAATTCAAACCATCCACCAGACCGACATGTTTGTTATGTGGATATTTCAAACCGGACAGCTCGGTCAATTTGCCCTCCATGCTGACGCGGGTCGGAGTGAACTCACCCTTCGCGTTCCACGCTGGCAAATTCACTTTGAATTGCGGATGGTTGGTGCCGAAATCACCCACTTGCGCCAGTTTGCTGACGCCGTTCGTGCGTGCTTTCAGATCGACGTGGCAATCCGCGCATAAGCGCTGATTCGGCGGAATAATGCCGTCCTTGCCATTATGGTCGCGGTGGCAAAACGCGCAGTCGGCATCGGCAAGTTCAAACAGGGCGAACTGTTTTGGATCCGCGTGCGCTTTGGTTTCTGCGTGGCAAGTTAGGCATTTATCGTCTTTTACTGAAACAAAGCCTTTCTCGTGACACTGCTGACAATCTTGTTGAAAGTAGTGATGCGCCGCCGCTAATTCGCCAGTACTCCAAACCTGGGTCGACAGCGGTGTGCCGCGCAACTTGGCACCAATGGCCGGAAAATAATGTGTGGTGAGTGGAATTAACAGACACGTGCCCAGAAAGAATGCAAAAAGCAGCCAAGACGGCCGACGTTTGCTCAAGCCAGTTTCTAGCAATGTGCTCGGCAGGCGATCAGCTTCTTTGATTGCCGCCTGCTCGGTTTTATCAATTGGCGAAACTTCTACAGCCGCCTCAAAGCCATTCGGCGCGTCAATAAAAGTAATGCGGGTGCCGCCCAATTCGACGTTTGCGCCCGATCCTACCGTTGCCGCTTGTTCAATGTGACCATTGATTCGCACACCTGCCGCAATCAGTGATTCAACGCGGTATTTTTTTCCGCCAGCAAGCGCCCGCACACGCACGTGCTCCAACGCCACCCGTAAATCGGGGACGAAAATTGCTTGATTACCGCCACGCCCCATCGACAGTTCGTCGCCGTAGTGTTCGTCTTCTTCATACTGCAGCGCGCCTTTGCCCTTTTTGACGACGCGACGAATGAGCCATTTCATATGCGCTGGCCCTTACCAGTAGAAAAACACGGAAACAATATGGGCGATCAGGGTTGCCAGTAAGGCAAAACTGAGCGGCACATGCACAAATAGCCAGATTTCCATCAACGCTGCGATTTGAATATCGCGCGCGACCTTGGTGGCCAAAGATTGACGCCTACACATAATGTCAAGTAAGCGGCGCAGGGCTTCGGCTTGCTTGTCATTCGATGTGTTGGATAAGAAGTCCACCATCATCACCATCGTCTGCGCGCCTGCTTGCTTTTTGGGCTGATCGGTTCCAGGTTTGTATTCCATGACCGCTTGGCGCAATTTGATAATGGCCGCGCCCGAGGCGTCTTTCGCGGTCAATTGCGCGTAGAAATTCCCGCCCAACTTAGTTTTTTGCACCGAGCGTAAAACCACGTCATGGACGGCTTTGTCGACTTGATCGGCTAATTGCAGCGCCGTTTTATCGAGCTCGGTAATTTCCTCGATCATTTGATCACGCGTGGTGTTGCCGCGATTTTGCGTCATCAGCGCTGGGTAACGCAGGTAGGCAAACACACCGAAAAAGCCCGAAAAGATGACCGCAAACATCAAAAACAGACACAGGGTGTGAATGTTCCAGCCAAACTGAAAGCCAGAATGCAGCAGGCCGATCAGCAGCAGTGATGTACCCAAATAGATATGTGCACTCGTCCAACCGCGCACCGAACCCATATTAGAGGCATATCGGCGTTTGCGTATCCCCAACAGCATTAGCCAGACGATGAGCAGCGCTGAAATGGTGCCCAGGGTATAACCCAACCAAGAGCCACCATTCGGTGGCCCAACCGGTTGCTGCCAAAAATAGGCGATTAATGAGCCCAGAACGAGGACTAGGCTGACCCATAAATAGCGGTATCGCGCGTGATTGAGTATGGAGGCATGCATCGCCTGATTTTTACCTACCCGTTACATTCCGGCAACGGGTTCTTCACAAAAAACCCTAAATTTCGATGCATTAAGGCAAAATAAATTTCTGTTTTATTGGTTTGGCTCGGTAAAGCAATCGCGGAGTTCGCGATTTGGTCTTTTTTCTTTTTGTCAAGCTATTTTTCATGCCAAAGCGTCCTGCAAATCAGCATTTGAAACTAACAATTTGTCGCCGACTGCATCACCTAAAATATGGGCGAATGCAGCGCGAATCGTGCTTTCATCGTTCAATACCCGGTGATGCCCTAAACCGGTTGTGCTGAGCATGCGCGCATTGGGTGCCAGCATCGCGTATTGCGCGCCCGCGTTCCAGCTGACTTCGTTATCGGCAACATCATGGATGACCAGCGCGCGCTGATGCACGTTAACGGTGGAGGTTTTCGCGGCAAAGCTGCGTACGTCGCGACCAACGCGGGCACTGATTACTGCGGCAATGGCCGCGACAAAACGTAACGGTAGCTTGACGCGGCGCACAAAATAGCGAATCGCAACCATCAGATCGGCTGGCGGCGCCACTAACACCAATGGGCAGTGCAGGCCGTTTTCGGCCGCGGCCATCGCCAATGCTGCCGCACCAAATGAATGCCCAACCCCTGCCGCCGGGTTGCCGAAAGCCCCACGCATAGCGTTTATACCTGCAACAAAGCTCGGGAAAGTGGCCAAATGCCCGCTGCTGCGGCCATGTGCGCTGTGGTCAAAGCTAACTAAGGCAAAACCGGCCGCTTGCGCTGCGTGTGCCCAAGGTGCGAAGCGCAGGCCGAAACTGCTCCAACCATGTGCGCACAATATATAGGGTTGCTTCGTTGGATTCCCTAAAACGTAAGCCTGATACGATATTCCTTCTGCAATGACAGTTTGGCGGACAAATTCTGGTGCCGCTACGCTCAAACCTCGGGCGCGCGTCCCTGACATTGGCGTACAGAACAAATCGGCAGCGCGCTCTGCACGATTAAAAAACGGCACCCTAAGCAGCACTGCGCGCGTCAAAAAACCACGTTTGCTCATCTCTGACGGAATGACGGCGCTCGCAGCGATTTCAGCGCGAACGGTCGTGCTATTTTTAATGTCAGGGTTGGCGATTGCAACTGAGTTCATCTCGATTACTCCGGTTGGTTAGGAACGAGGTTTGTTGGAACGATGCTGGAACGCTGTAACAAGCGTGTAAATGCCACACGCCCACGAGCGGCGGAATCTGGATCGCGCAAGGTGCGTAAATCATGGTGCACGGCTAAAAAGATGCCAAAACATTCAAAACCCAGCTGTTCGGCATCTAATTGTGGGTCAATTTCACCGGCTTCGAGCGCGTAGCGGGCAGCGCGAACCAATTCGTTGCGCAATTGCCGCAAGTATGCCAATACCGCATCGCGTACTGGGCCGGGTTGGTCGTCAAACTCGTGCGAGGCAGAAAGAATAACGCAGCCATTGGCCAAGCTCTTATAGAACTCAATCATGTTTTCCAATACAGCGCGCAATCTAGGCAAGCCGCGCTTGAGTTTAATCGCCGGGTGAAACACCGCTTCGGAGAAGTTTTCGGTTGCCGCTTTTAAAACTGCTAGTTGCAAGTCCTCGCGCGAGCCAAAGTGCGCAAATACGCCACTCTTACTCATTCCCACGCGCTCAGCAACATTGCCAATGCTCAAGCCTTCCAGCCCGCCGGTTTCGGCAAGTTTCAATGCGGCTAGCACGATGGCATCGCGCGTTGCTGCGCCTTTGCTGAAAGTGTT
>JAYVAQ010000215.1:0-5600 GCA_043750875.1 Rhodanobacteraceae bacterium | reverse complement strand
AGGCACGGGAAAGTCATCCGGAGTAGTTTTCCGGTTCAGCACCGGGGCAGGTCAAGGCAGTGGCAACCTTAAATCCAGCTAATCCACCGGAACCCGCAGCACGCCATCAGCCAGCAATGCTCTGATCGCGGCGTCGTCGTAACCTGCTTCGCGCAGCACCGCGACGCTGTTTTCGCCGAGCCTAGGCGCGTGCTGCACGATCTCCGTGGGTGTTTCGGACCAACGTGTGGGTGGCGCTAATGTGCGCAGCGCTCCTTCGCTGGGATGTTCAAGCTGACCAAAAAAGCCGGTGGCCAATAGATGTGGATCATCAAGCACGCTTTGTAAGTCATGCATGGGCATCGCCGGGACATCAATGCGCGCCAGCGCGTCCAGCCATTCGCTGCTTGTGCGGCGAAGTAATTGCTGCGCGAGAAACGCATAGACGTGATCGATATGGGTCGTGCGGTTCGCAAACGTCGCAAACCGTGCATCTTGTGCCGGTAGCTCGGCCTTGCCGATTTCGGCAAGAAAATCACGCCAATGGCGGTCATTGTAGACCAGTGCGCAAATGTAGCCATCGCGGGTGCGATACGGGCGACGATCCCGAGAAAGCAGACGTTGATAGCCATGGCCGGGCAATGGCGGTTCGAAGGTGGCACCGGATAGGTGATCCCCAAGTACGACGCCAAGCATTGTTTCAAACATCGGCACTTCGAGTTTCTGGCCCTTGCCGCCGCGCTCGCGATGCACCAGCGCTGCACAGATTGCGCCGACTGCAGCCAGGCCAACAGTGCGGTCTGATAATGCCGTAGGCACGTAGCGCGGCGTGCCGTCACCTGCCTCGGCAATCAGTGATGAAAGGGCTGCGGCGCCCTGGATTAGATCGTCGTAAGCCGCCTTTTCGGCGTACGGCCCATTCGAAGCAAAGCCGCATAGGCTGGCATAAATCAGCTGTGGGTACTTTGGGGCCAAATCGTCAAAAGACAGCCCCAGCCGCTGCATCGCCTGCGGCCGCAAATTGTGCACCAATACATCGGCGTCTTTGAGTAAAGCGAACAGCACCGCGCGGCCTTCAGATTGCTTCAAATCCAGGCACACACTGCGTTTGCTGCGATTGGTATTGAGAAATAGTGCGCCCATGCCGACGTTGCGCGCCGGCCCAACCTGGCGGATCAGATCGCCTTCCGGTGATTCGATTTTGATCACGTTTGCACCCATGTCGCCCAATATTTGGGTCGCATATGGGCCCATGAGCACGGTAGTCATGTCGATAATTTTGATGCCAGCCAGCGGGCCCATTTTTACTCCTATAATTTAATTTGCGGACCAAGGCTCAATGTACATTTGTCCGCACGGCTCGGAACACAGGCATGCGTAGCGCTGAAACTAGCAATGAAGGACATGGCAATGTCGTCTTGCTAATCTAGCCATAATCAACCGCGACTTAAGGGCTTACAAGTGCAAGAAGATCGGCAAAAGCTAAAGAAGAGCATCGTAGTTGTTGATTTGGCGCATTTCACCAAGAAGATCAACTTATTAGAGCGATTGGATGAGCCGCCCACGCGGCTTGCTTATGAAATTGAGCGATTTTTCCTGCAAGCGTTTGGGCGGATGAATTTGCTAGAAGTTCAATCGAGTGTGCCGGGTTTTGTCGAGGGCAGGCCACTGTTGAAATACACTGGCGATGGCGCAATTTTGCATTTTGATACGCCGCAGCAAGCGGTTCAGTGTGCTGAGCTGATTCAAACCATTAGCAAAGAGTTCAACGCAACGCAGACGGAGCCCGAGGCGAAACGGGTGTTTCGCGTCGGTGTTGCCACCGGCAAGGTGGAAGTTGCCAAGCTAGTGCTCAGCGGCACCGACCTCGCGGGTTCCTTGATCGGCACTGCGGCGCGCCTGGAAGCTGCATGTGACTACGGCCATGTCGTGATCGACGAAGCAACATTCTTGGCGTTGCCTAGCGGTTCCGGTTATGCCGGGCCAGTCAAGAAAAAAATTGGCAAGGCAAGCGACGGCATTTCTTACAAAGCCTATGAAAAATGCGTCAACGAAAATGCGAATGCCGACGTTGGTCAGCAAAGCGCGTGGTGGATTTATCGCGACCATGATGCGGTAGTGAGGGGCGTCATTGGGCGCCTGAGAGATCAAATGCCGCCATTCAACCCGCAATGGGGTTTGCTCAGCGCTCTTGCAGGTGCCCAAAAATTCGCGACCGCAACTGAGTTCATCGATTGGGCAGCGCAAGCAACGCCACTTGATGAGCTTTTCGATCAACTGGTTGACTACCACGGCCCCAAAGATCTCGACGAGCAGCACTGGGCCGAGGAATTGTTGCTGTTATTCGCTTGTCGCGCCTTCGATTTCACCGCCATAAAGCCTTTGCAGCAAGTTTCTAAGACATCGGATCCAAAAAACGCCGCTTTAGTGGGCTGGGTGCCGTGCACCTCCGCCTTAGTTGCCGCCACTTGCCTTGCTGGTCTCACCGGTAAGCGTATTCATTTTTCGCAACAAGCGGACGCATTTGAAATCAGGCAAGAGACGCTTGCGAAAGGGACAGTCGATTTTAAGCGCGCTGCTCTTGAGGAACTCTTTCGCAAGGTGGTTCGAAAAGATGTTTCCGTTGGCGCGCACGATGATGAACTGATTGGCAAAGTCAGTTTAGAGCTGGAGCGCCAGAGAAAAAAGGGTAAAGCGGCGGTGGTTTGCCTCAGCTTGGATAATAAAGGCACTCAAGCAGAACGTGACGCAATTTTGCGTGGCTTTGCCGAACTGATTAACCACTTAGTTATTGGCACAAGCGAGAACAACCATAAGCTGCTCAACGACGCATATGGCGATATGAAGAGCACTGGCGCACTGGCGCGACTTGCCACCAGGCTTGAATACAGCCTCCAATCCGTGTTTATCAAAGGCCCCCGCTAATGCACAGCTATGACAGCTTCCGCGCCGCCACCCGCGAACAAACCGACGCAATCCCACACTTTTGGAGTGACGCCGAGCGCGACGCGGTGATTTATGCCTGGGCCTGTCAGCGCCCGTTGCTAGTGCGGGGCGAGCCGGGTTCCGGCAAGAGCCAGCTTGCTGCGGCGTGCGCGCAGGCATTGGGTGTCACGCTATTCAAAATGTTTGTGCGTCCGCGCATGGAGGCGACCGAGGCGCTGTACACCTTTGATGCGGTGCGCCGCTTGGCGGAAGCGCAAGTATTGTCCACTTCCATGATGAGTCGCGTTTTTGACAGCGATGAAGATCGACAGAAATTTATTGAAGCCAAGCTCAGCCCAGCCGAATTTCTGAATAAGGGCGTGCTGTGGCAAGCGATGACCAATAAAGTGCCGGATGACTTCCCAGCGATCTGGCCAAGAGCTGTGGTGCTGCTAGATGAAATCGATAAAGCAGACTCGGACGTGCCCCATGCATTGCTGGACGTTCTTGGCGAACGCAGTTTTGACCCACCTTACGGAGCACGCGTTAGTTGCGCTTGGAATTGGCCTTTGGTGATCATTACCAGCAACGAAGAACGTGAACTGCCACCTGCGTTTATTCGCCGCTGCGCCGTGCTGCGGCTAGCGCCTGAAAGTGCCAGCCCAGAGGCTTTTGTGGCATGGCTTAAGGAACGTGCACAGCGTCATCCAGAGCTTGTGGCACTCTTTGCGCACTGCAGTGAGGCGGTGCAGGCGGCGGCTGAAATGGTTTGGCAAGACCGCCAAGCCTACCTACAACGTGGAAAGATTGGATTGGCGGAGTATCTCGACTTGCTGCGCGCGCTGGTTGAACTGGGCGACAATGACCCGGCGAAAACCAAAGCATTGGTGCAAAGTTTGCGCCCTTACGCGCTGCATAAATTTGCAGACGAGCGCCTAGCGACGTGAGTGAAGCCGCGCGGCAACACCGAAAAGGTGTGATTGGGCGCGGTGATTTGTTGCGCACCAGCGTGCTTGGCGTGCAGCGCAGCATGGGCTTGGATGAATATTACTATCGCCGCGTGCAGGAGCCAGCAATAGACGAAGCGCTTGCTCTGTCAGTCTTCGTTGAATCGAGTGCCGTTGCGAGCTCTGAAGTTTCGATGCAACTTGCCTCCAAGCGCCCCAAGTTGCCACATCTCTGGCTGCTTGCAGCGCGCGAGCCGCGTGCCCTTAGCCAAGATTCGGATGCGCTGAATCTCATACTAGACGCCCAAGATCCCAAGCCAGATCGTGCCAGCGTCTTCACCGCAATCGCACTGGCACAGAGCAATGGCGTGCAGACCCTGGCACGCAGGCTTGCCACGCGAGTGCGCGAGTGCCTTTGGCGCCAAGTGGAGGGTTCACTTGACGTTGTCGCCCTAGGCGAACGCATCGCACGCGCCCAAGGCCTTGCTCCGGTGCCGCGTCAATCATTGCGCGTAGCGCATGCCTCGCTACCGTTGGTTCTGGATTTAGGCGAGAGCATGCGACCGCTGCACGGTGCGCTGAAACACCTTGCGACTCGCTTACAGCATGAGCTTGGACTTGCGGTGTGTGAGCCAACTTGTTTTGATGAGTTTGGTCAGCACCCGGCGGCGATCAACAGCGCCGCTCTGTTGCTCAGCGACGGCGGCTCCGAAACGGTGCGCGCCTGGTTAGCACAAGCGCCCAAAGCCGCGCGCCTGTGTGTATCACCATTGCCGACACAGGCATTGCCGCAAGGAGTTTTGCACCTGAGCTTGGCGCGCGTGCCGGAAACTGCACTTGCGGAATTTTTGGCGCTCTTGAGTGTGGTGCCTTATTGCCACGCTGAGCTATTACTGCCACTGGCGGGTTTTTGGTGTCAAGGCGCGGAAGCGTGGGCGCTGGCGTGGGCAGTCTGGAATCACCCCAAGGTGCGCCGCGATGGTTCGCGTTGCTGGTGCTTGCCAACCCATGACGACCAAACGAATGCCTTTGCTCAGCGACCAGCCCTGTCACGCCTACAAGCGTTGCTCGAGTATTACCTCGCTTTGCATGCGCTAGAACCTGAGGCCAATCGCGCATTGGCGCGCCTATATGCGGCGAGTGTGCCCGGTTTAGAGCCAGAGCTGGCACCGCACCGGCAGGCCGCAGAAGCCTATATCGAGCACTTGCGCGAACAGATGCAAGACGGCTCCGATGAGGCGGCGCTGTTAGCGACAGCGTTTGTGCGTGCTTTGCCCGCAGCGCAACGATCCCAACCCCGCTATGGGCAAGTATTTCAGTTAGCCCATCGGACGCTGGGCAGCCGGCCCGAGGAATCATTGGCGATTCCAGATGGCCTGCTATTGGCGTCGGACGATGCAGCGGCTGCGCCTGAAGCTTGGCAGCTGCGCCACATCAACGATGCGCTGTTGCTTCAGCGCGTCACTGCCAGTGGCGGCATTGCGCTAGATCATGCGGCGCTCGCAGATCTCATGCTTGCCCCTGGACAATGGCTACAGTGGTGCGTTGGTGGCAGCGCACAGGCGCTCCGTGTGGCGGGTGATCAGATCGTGCTGGCGGACTTCTCGACGCAAGCAATTGACGCCGTTGAACTGATGACCCCGGCCGAACGCTTACAACTTAAGCGCCATACTCGCCCCAGCTGGGCGCTGGGCTGGGGCCGTGATGGACAGGGCGCTTATCTGCTCGCGCCCAACCACGGTGCGAAGC
>JAYVAQ010000214.1:0-3963 GCA_043750875.1 Rhodanobacteraceae bacterium | reverse complement strand
AGTTTCAACGCCTTCGATGGTGCCGCCATACGGTGCAAATCGTAAATACAAATCTAGAATTTGCGCTTTGCTCAAGCGCCGCTCCAGCTGCACGGCGCGCACGATCTGGCGCAGTTTGCCCGCTGTAGTGTGCGGGATGGCTTCAATAATGCGCGCCACTTGCATGGTTATTGTGGAGCCGCCGGAAACCGGCCGCCGATAGAATGCCGCTTGTGCGACCGCACGCACCAACGCCAGCGGATTCACGCCCGCATGGCGGTAGAACCAGCGATCTTCATAGTTCAGCAGTGTGTGCAAATAGGCCGGTGCGACGTCCTTGGCACTGACAGGATAGCGCCAGACGCCACGCGCATCAGGAAACGCGCGCAGGGGTGCACCGTCACTGGCTAAAATTAGCTGCGCGGAACGTTGCGCGAGAAATTTTTCCAGCGGTGGCGGGTTGAAGTAATCAAGGGCAATTACCAGCGCCAGGAATGCTAGCGCTATCCACGCTGTGGTGGAAAACGTTACTTTGAAAAATATTCGAGCCATAGCTAGTTGAATTGGCAACCACTCAGAAAAACGCAACGTCATTGCGAACGCAGTGAAGCAATCTCAGTCTGGTGCCAAATACAAGATTGCTTCGCTTTGCTCGCAATGACGACTAAGTTTTCGTTAATTCCCTTCCAACACCGTCACCCGCGTCGGAATTGAAACCCCTACAGTGCTCATCGTCGGCCTATACATATCTTCGAGCTGCGTAGGCGGCACCACAAACGTACCGGGGGACACCGCGCGCACGACGTAGAAGTAGCGCGTTTCGCCTTCGCTGATCGGCATCGCGAGTACGTAGCGATCGTCGCGGAACTCTTCAAAACGTACGCTAACTTGCGCTCGAATATCGCTAACGCTGAGCTCGCCGGCCTTCAAGCCACTGAGCTGCTCGGCGGGCAACAAGTTGAGATTTTCCGCCTCAAAACCACCGGGCAAGAGATCAACAAGAAGCAAATCATTGGCCCAAATTTTCGATTGAATGGTCAAGCCCACGATCAGGCGCTCGCCCTCGCGAATGCTGTCGCCAGCGAAGGCCGTACCGTCCATGTTGAAATATTTGCGCGCGACTTGCAGTTGTTCCGAGCTAGGTTGTGGCGCGGTGCGGGTAATGCCAGCCGTTTGCTGCATCAAATACATCGGCCCGCTTGATTTGGTCTCAACTTTTGCGCCGGAATTCAACTCAGCAAACGATAGATCCGCCGCAAAAATACCGCTGGTGCTAAAGGGTTGCGCACTGCCATTGAGCACCAAAGCACCTTCAAGCTGCCCGATACCAGCACTCAGCGCTTTCGCTAAGCGCACCAGGCCAACGCGGTCTTGCGTGGACATATACGGATTTCGCGCACCAGATAAGTCACTTCTAGCAACTTTGCATCCAAATCCGGCGGCGACATTTTCGCTTCAATGACCAATGCCAGCGACAGTGCGTGATCGCGCAAGACGCTGCCGTAATCACCCAGCCAGCGATTTTGCTGCATCGTCCATTTTTCGCCAAAAGCCAGCTTAAGTGCGTCCTCTGCACGCTTGTTATCGCCCGCTGTTTTCAACGCAATTGCCAAACGCACCAAAGGCAACGGTGACAAGGCTTTGCTGGCTTGCGCGTCATAAATCGACCGCAAACTACCCAACGGCGCTTGATTGACGCGCGCCAATACATAACCGGCATAGGCGTTGTAGCTCAGGCGTAGATGTTCCGAATTATCGTTATAGACGCGGTCGTAATTGAGCTCGCCGCCCGATAACAGGCTTTCCTTCAAGCGTTCCAACGCCTTTTGCAACACTTGCGGCGGCATCGCGTAGCCCTGCATCTGCGCATCCACCAGCACATCGGCAACAAATGGCGTCAACGTCGGTTCGGCGTAATCGCCTTCTGGCCAATAATTAAAATGCCCGGATTCAGCCTGCATCGATGCGATACGTCCTAGACCAAAACTAATGTTTTCAGCGCGGCTCTTTACAGTTGACTGTGGCAAGCCAAGTTTTGCCAGCGCCGCATCATCTAGAGTTAGATACGGCATCAGCTTGCTGGTGGTTTGCTCGATGCAGCCATATGGATATTCGAACAGCCCTTTCGCGGCATCCGCGACAGGAATCGGCGCGCGCCCACTCAGGCTAAATCTGGAGCGCACGGTACCTGGGTAAAAATCACTGGTGCCAACGTTCAAGTCAATGCTGCCTGCTTCATTGAGCGTCTCGAAGCGCACTCGACGCGTCTCATTCCAGGCCGGACGAACCACCGACTCAAATTTGCGCTCAAATTTTGCGCCGTTACCGCTAACGCCCACCGAATACTTGGCAATGCCTATGGCGGCGGTTGCAGCAACGTCAAAACTTAAGGTCTTCTTTTCTTGATCCGCTAAGGTAACGCTTGCTTGGCTGCTGGAGAATTTAAGGCCATCACCAGAAACCAGCTGCAGCGTAAATTCGCCCGGCTTATCGGTGAAATTTTGCACGTCCACGGTCAGCTTACCGCTATCGCCCGGCGCAAAAACACGCGGCATGCTGACTTCGACCACGACTGGTGCGCGCACGATCGTTTCACTTTGCGCGAAACCATAGCGTTGGTCGGAAAACACTACCGCTGATACTTTCAGGCTGCCGTTAAAATCGGGCACATTGAGCGGCACAGTGGCGTTGCCTTTAGCATCCAGCGCCACCGCACCACTGAATAAATCCACTGTCAGAACTTTGGCCGTGCTGCGATTCGCCTGCGGCAACGCACCAAGCATGCCATCACCACCGAAGCGCAATTTTGCCAAAGTGCCGGGAAGCGATTCAATAATGCGGCCATACACGTCAAACAAATCAATCGAGAATGCACGTTGCGCGAAGAAGTATTTGAATGGATCAGGCACGGTAAAATTGGTGATATTGGTAATACCCTGATCGACCGCGTGCACAGTGACGAACGCGGTTTGTGACTTCAATTCCGGCACCGACACCGCAACGCTTAATGCCTGCGAAGGCAACATTTTTGCCGGTGCGGTCATGCTCACCTGTAGCTGACGCGCGGCGCGATCCATTGGCAGGTGGATCATGCCGATCGCGCGTTTGGGCGTGATGTGATTCGAGTTATCGCCGGGCTTGAAGACCATCGCCGAAATATAGACATCGTGGCGGTCCCACTCGGGTGCGATTTTTATCTCTAAAGTTGTGGTTTTACCGGCGCTAAATTCTTGCGTCTGCAGCAGTTTGTCGGATTCCACCAATAACAAACCGACGCCTTCCTCAGGTGGCGTGATCGTTAGCTTAAGCGTATCGCCAACTTTATAGGCTGACTTGTCCAATGCCAGTTTGACCTTGTCCGGGCGCGAATCCGGGCCGGTATTGTCACTGCCCCAGCTCCAGCCGGCGTAAAACGGATAGCGGGTGACCAGTTTTGATTCTGGGTCAGTAATTTCTAGGCGGTAATTGCCCCACTCAACCGGAAATTCGACGCGTCCAGCGACTTTGCCGTCCAGCGCTAAGCTTTGCGCTTCGCCTTCTGTCAATGATTCGGTGTAATCGCTGACCCAGCCTAGACCAGATTTGTAGCTCCAACGGTAATCGCGACGCTCACGCACCAGTTTCACCTGCACATTTGCTGCAGTAGCAGCGCCATCCGCCGCAACGCGCACAACCTCAAACGCCGCGCGGGAATTTCCGCCGGCATCGTTATCGGCAAATAAGGGCCGTACGCCGACCAAATGTTCGGCAGGCCAAACGGTGCGCTTGAGCACGCGTGTTACCGCACGCCCACCGGTTTCGAATAATTCGCCGATAACCGCGACGCTGATTGGGCCGTTGATTTGATCACCAGGAATAGTAATCGCGCGCTCAAGCTTGCCATCTTCACCTAAGGTTTCATCGATAGCATCGACTTGCTCAGATTTGGGCTTATTGACTTGGTCGCCAAAAATATAGCCTTTCAGACTTGGCACCGCAGACACA
>JAYVAQ010000213.1:0-9981 GCA_043750875.1 Rhodanobacteraceae bacterium | reverse complement strand
AGCATGGGCTTGGTATCAGGCTGGATCGGAGTCAGTGTTGCCCAATATTTTTCGCAAGTCCCGATGCTGGCTGAAAATGCCGAAACCTGGGGACTAACGTTCACTTTGACGCTGGTGACGTTTGTATCAATTCTGCTGGTTCAACTAATCCCAAAGCGAATCGCGCTGATCGCGCCTGAAAAAATTTCGCTGCTTGTGGCCGTGCCGATGCTGCTAGCGACAAAAGTTGTCGCACCCTTGGTGACGGTGCTGGTTGGGCTATCGACCGCGACTTTGAAAATATTTAGGTTGAATCTGCATTCCCAAAGTGAAGTCAGCGAAGAGGAAATTCAGCTGTTGGTTGCAGAAAGCAATGAAGCTGGCGTCATTGACGATATTGAGCGCAGCATGGTCAACCGAGTCCTGACATTAGGCGAGCGAACCGTTGCCAGTCTAATGACACCTAGGCCACGAATTCGGTGGCTGGATGCTGCTGCATCCCTTGAAGAAAACATGAGCGTATTGCGCGATACACCGCATTCGCGCTACCCGGTTATGCGTGGCAACGATCAAGAAGTGCTGGGGGTGTTGGAAACCAAGTGGCTGCTGGAACACGTCGGGCGCGAATTAAACCTTGCCAGCGAAATCGATTTATTCAAGCACATGAATAAGCCGGTGTTCGTACCGGAAAATATGTCTGCGCCAAATTTGATCGATCAGCTGCGCGACGAAGAGGTTTTTATGGCCTTCGTCGTTGATGAATATGGCGATCTACTGGGCATTGTGATGCTTGATGACATCTTGCACGCGGTGCTTGGCAGCTCTAGCCAACCCGGCCCAAGCGCGCAATCGCAAATCACTGAACGCGGCGACGGCTCGTATTTGGTGGATGGCTCACTCGGCGTTGAAGATTTATGTGAGCTTTTAGAAGAAACCGAGCTGCCGCTTGAAGATGAGCATGATTTTAATACCTTGGCCGGAATGTTGATGGCACATTTTGGTCGTATACCGGCACCTGCAGACATATTTGATTGGCGTCGCTGGCGCTTTGAGGTGTTGGATTTGGATGGCGCGCGCATCGATAAAGTGTTGATAACAGATTTGCTGTCCATCGACGTCGCGAACAAATCAAGCGCCGACTCAGCCACCCAAAATGCCGAGCCGCTATGACTAACAAACACATGCACTATGACTAACAAACACACGCACGGGCCTGGCATGTCCGAGTTGCTGCAAGAGCTGCTCGAACATGTGCCCGAACCAGCACCAGGCGAGGCAGAGCCACGCATTGCATTAGAGGAATTACTGGTGCGATTCCAACGGCGCGCGTTTGGCGTATTTCTTTTAATTGTCGTGCTGCCCTCTTTTATTCCGGTTGCGCTTGGGGTTGGTGCGATTAGCGGCACGTTGAGCGTGCTGTGCGGTTTGCAGATGATGTGGGGCTTAGAACGGCCCTGGATCCCCAAATTTGCGCGCGATTTTGGCCTTCCTCGCCGACGCTTGGCGAATTTTGCCCGTAAAACAGAAACTTGGTTCCGTTGGCTCGAAAAAATAATTAAGCCGAGGCAAGAGCGATTCACTGGGCGCAGCGCAGATATTTTTACTGGCTTCATTATTGTGTTGATGGGCATCGCCCTGTCTTTGCCGGTGCCACTGACCAACTTTTTCTTCGCAATTCCGCTTGGGGTGATGGCATTTGCGATGATCGAACGCGACGGCGCCATGATTGCAATTTCTTGGGCTGCAAGCATTGCGGTGATGGCGACCTTTTATTTTGTTGGCGATGCCTTTTTTCACTACGTGATGGCGCTGTTTCGCTAGCGCGGCAGCCCCGACGCGGCAAGCCGACGATCGTTCCTACTTCAACCGGTTCAGCTCATGCAAATTCTTCAGTCAACGCGCCCCACCATCGGCTATCGGGCATTTCCACAATCGGTATTTATGGTGTTGCCGGAAAATTTTTCCCTGAGCGCGGAATCCGCAACGGACAATGTTTATATGGCTGCAGGCGCTGCCAACGCTGAGCTTGCGTTACGCCAATCTTTGCAGCTGGCTAGCACTTTAAAAGCCGCAGGCATAAATGTGATGCTCTTTCCTGGGGATAAATTGACGCCCGATGCCGTGTTTCCAAATAACGCCTTTGCCAGCGCGGAACCGCAAAGTCCAGAAGCGAAGCACAGCAATGCAAATCCCGCCGAACGAGGTCGCTATTTCAGTGGCGTGTTTCGCCATGCCAGCCGCCAGCTTGAGACCGAGCGAGCCGATCTACACCACTTTTTCAGCCAGGTTTTGGGCTATCAGTATCAAGATTTCGGTGCCACCCTTGCGCCCGGCGAAACTGCCGAACTTACCGGCAGTTTGGTCATTGATCGCGCTCGCAATATTGGCTTTTGCGGGTTGAGCCAACGTTGTAGCGAAGCCGGAGCGCGTGCGATGCACGCAGCCTTCGGGCTCAACAAAACCTATGTGTTTGATCTAGCGGATGGCGAATACCACACCAATGTTGTGCTTAGCGCGCTCGGGGGCAGAGGCATAGTGCTAGCGCGATCCGGCTTTGCCGAACCTGCCGATGCAGATCTAATTGCAGCGCTTTATCCAGGCCAATGCGTGGATCTGAGCGAGGCGGAAAAGAACAATTTTGCAGCAAATTGCATTGCCCTAAGTTCTGATCAGCTTTGGATGAGCGCGCGTGCGGCAGCAAGCTTACAGGGCCGTACGATTCAAAACATCGAAGCGCTGGGATTCAAAATTCATTCGACGGATTTGTCCGAGCTGGAAAAAGCCGGTGGCAGTTTGCGCTGCATGATCGGTGAGATTTACTGAGCCATGAATCATTAGCTCGTCTTTGCGAGCTTCGCTGTGCAATCTCGTTTTTAAGTCGAGGCGTATTGAGATTGCTTCACTGCGTTCGCAATGACGAAACCCCGGATTTAAAGTCAAAACGATCAATTCCTAACCGCAAATTTCCGAAATCGCGGCCACCAGCGCCTTTAAAGGCGCGTCATCCAGCAAATAGGGCTCTAACCGCTCTGCAAGTACGCCGCGATAAGCCTTGCGCGAATCCCGATGCAGCAAAAAATTGGCGGCTGTGTCAGCAACTGCATCGGATGCGACAGTGCAATGCCCCAAGCCAAGCCTTGTCAGCATGGCTGAACTTTGACGTCCACGCATGAATTCGCCTGCTGATGTCACCAAGGGTAAGCCCATCATCAGCGCGTCGAGCGCGGTGTTACCGCCACTGAAAGCAAGGCTGTCCAGCGCCACGTCGCATGCACCTGCAATCTGCAAAAAACGCGCACGATCAGTCATCGGCTGCCAATGCAGGCGTTCCGGGTTTAAATCATGGGCATCAAAAGTGGTTTCCAAACGCAGCTTGATCGTATCGTTGACGCCACTGTAAAAGGTATCAAACAAAATAAACTGGGCTGTAGGTGCCGCATGTGCCAGCGCCACCATGCGCAAATCATTGTCTGGCAAAAGTTTGAACGGCGACTGCGCCACCAACACCCGCCCGCCGAGCGGCAAACCAAGCTCCGTCGCGGTTCGGGCCGCGGGTAGCTCTGGCTTTAGATAACGTGTGCCCAAGCCTGGCAATAAAATTTGCTGCTCGCAGTAATGCGCTGCAGAATTTTCAGGCTCCATCGCTGCACAACTAATATAGCTATTAATCGTGGCTAAGCCGGTGGTAACTGGATGCCCCCAAGCGCACAGCTGCACGCGGGCAAGCGTCAAACTCGCCAATGTTAAGGTGCGGCCATCCATCCCTAATTCTGGGTAAATCAGCACGTCCAAGCCACGCCCTGCAATTGTTTCGGCGATTTGTTCAAGCGAGCCGATTAATACGCCACCATGATCGCAAGCGGCAATTAAACGCTCAGTCAAGGCATCGCTCTCTGGCCCGAGTTGATACAGCTCCACCTCGAAACCTGCGGCTTTCAGCGCTCCGATCCAACTTGCAAAATAGCTACCCACGGTGCAGGTGCGCCAAAAACTCGACAAAAGTCCGATGCGCTTAGCTACGGTCGGCGCGCGCAACGGCTGAAAACGCGCGCTTTGTCTACAGAGCCAGCTGCCATAGCGGCTTTGCAGCTCAAGGTCATTTTGCCCCTGATAAGCCAGTAAAAAATTCGCGTGGATCAGCTCGTTCAAACGCAGCGGTGCAGGTGCTTGTTCCAGCCGCTTGAGCGCTTTCGCGTAATCGCTGCGCGCCTCGGCCAAATGTGCGTTGTCACGATAGACATGCGGCAAGCTCAGCGCGCGCAAACTATGCGCAACACCAACGTCTAGCTGCGCAATGGCTACCGCAGCTCGATCATCGTTGTGTAAATCAAGTTGGCGGCTGTGCAGCAGCCGTGCCTGCGCGCGCAAGGCTTTGAGTTCTGCATCGAAAGGCGTTTGCTTCAAAGCGCGTTCAAAATACGCCAGCGCATCGACCGCGTTTTTCAAATCCACACACGCCGAGCCAGCATTGACCAGCGCATCCATATGCTGTGCGTCTAGATTCAGCGCCACGAGCGCCGCGCGCAAAGCGCCAGCGGCATCCCCGGCTTTCAGCCGCTGTGCGGCCAAATTAGCGTGCGCCTGGATATAAGCGCGCCGCACGCCTGGGTGATCTGGAGTCAGCAGTCGCGCCTCGCTTAAGGCGCTAACTGCTGCTTCCATATCATTTACTGCAATGGCGGCATTGGCCCGGTTGAGAAAGTTTTGTAAGGCATTTGGCACGATTGTGGTCATGCCCAGAGTATTAGCCTAGGCGTCGCGTTCTTTCAACCACTTCGAAATCGCCGGCGGCACTTCACGCTGCGCCCGGCCACTCACGTAAATCCCAATATGCCCGCCAGTAAATGCCAACTGCGTGTAGTCCTTCGTGCCGATCAACTCTTTGAGCGGCTTGGACGCGCTTGGCGGCACCAAATGATCTTGTTCGGCAAAAATATTGAGCACCGGTACCTTAATATTTTTCAAGCTGACGTCGCGGCCGTCAATTTCTAAGCCGCCATTAACGAATTTATTGGCTTGATAGAAATTTTTGATGAACTGACGGAATGCTTCGCCGGCTTGATCTGGACTATCAAAAATCCACTTTTCCATGCGCAGGAAATTTTCCAACTCGGTCTTGTTGTCCAAAATATCGACTAAGCCGACGTATTTTTGCGCATTCAAACGATATGGCTTAAGCGACAAATAACACTGGTTCATTAAATCCGCAGGCACATTGCCTAAGGTGTCAACGAACAAATCAATGTCCATTGCCTGGGTCCAGTGGCTGAGCATATTGTCCGGCGTATGGAAATCGACCGGCGTCACCATGGTGATCAGATTTTTGATTTTTGTCGGGTTCAACGCCGTGTAGCAAAGGCTAAAAACCCCACCTTGGCAAATACCCAGCAAGTTGATCGCAGGCAATTTGTGGCGCTTTGCGACTACGTCCACGCAGCGGCTCAAATAGCCGTTGATGTAGTCGTCTAGCGTCAAGTAGCGGTCGGAACGGTCGGGATAGCCCCAGTCAATCAAATAAACTTCATGCCCCATTGCCTGCAAATTGCGCACGATCGAACGGTCCGCCTGCAAATCGACCATGTAGGGGCGGTTTACTAATGCATAGCTGATCAAAAGCGGCGTTTTTACCGTAACTTTGTGCTCAGACTTAAAGCGGTAAAGCACCAACTTATCTTCTTTATAAATGGCTTCTTTGTCGGTGCAGCCGTAGTGCACATCCTCAAGCTGACCAAGCGTTTTCAAGCCAGCTGCCAATTTTTCATTGAACTTCAACGCTTCATTGAGCGCTTTTTCTGGCGTAATTTTGAAAGGTGTCATGGGTTTGCTGCCTTATTTTTTACGCGATGGCGTGGTTGATTTAGGCCCAGTTGACTTCACTGCGGGGGTGCTTGGCGTTTTGACAACAGGTGTTTTGACAGCAGCTGTTTTGCTAGCAGGTGCTTTGACTGCGGGTGTTTTGACCGCGACCGCTTTTGCTGCATTGAGCAAGCTGTTGCTGGAAGATTTGAGCACTTTCGGCGCAGTTTGTGCCGGTTTTACGACTTCGGCTTTAACCGGCACGGCTTTAACAACTTCTGCCTTGACGCTCATGGGCTTTTCCGCTCGGCTGGCTTTCAGCTCAGCAATCTCGGCTTTTAACGCATTCAATTCCACGCGTAACGTTCGGCGTGTTTCGGCCAGTTTTTGGTGCACGCCTTCCAACTCGGAGCGCGTGGGCATGCCAATTTCGCCGGTAGCCAACTCAATTTGCTTTTGCACGTTGGCACGCACGCGCATCTGCGCGTCAACCAGTTGCCCGTACGCCAATTGATAGTCTTTAGTCAGCGCCACTTCGGCAAAGGATTCTTCCAATGCGTCGATCCACAAGTCATAAACCGCTTTCAACGAATCGAGCTGACGACCATGTTCGTTGCGTTCTTCCAGCTTACTTTGCATGCGCTCGATCGCCATTTGAATCGATTTCATCTGCAGCGCTTGATAGCCCTGCATCGCTTGCATGTAGCTCGCAATGTGTTTGATCAACGCCTGCTTACGCTCTTGGCTTTCGCGGTTTGAACCAAACGCGGGCATATTTAAGAAATTTTCAACGCTCAATGTTTTTGGATCAAAACCGCTAAAAGCGGCGCCGCTAAAACCCGGGATGTTTGGCATTGCGCCAAAGCCAGCGGAATTACCAAAACCTGCCATGCCCGGCATCGCAGAAAAGTTCATGCCGGGAATCTGCACGCCCGGCAAATTGGCAAAAGGATTATTTTTCGCCAACTCCGCCAACATCTGCTGCCCAAGCGCGGCAAAATCGATGGCGTTACCACTCTGATCGCCCTGACTTGCGGACTGATACATTTTTTCGAGCATGCTGACAAAGCCTTTGCCTTGACTCATCACCTGATCAAAAACACCCTCGTGTGCGTTGCTGCCACCACCGTAGAGTTTGGCAAATTGCTGCATGCCGTCCGACCAACTTGGGCCCTTGCCGGAGCTGGCATTAGCACCCATAAATTTTTCACTGAGCTCATTGAGCCCTTTCATATATTGCTCTGCGCCCGACTGCATTGCGCCCAAGAATTCGTTTTGCATACATCCTCCCGAAAGTAGCGTGATGGTAATCTTCATTTATGCTGCAGCGCAACATAAAACAAAATACTGCGTTAGCTCGTGTTTACAGGCAATTTTTACTGCGCAGGCGGCGTTGCCGCATAAATCCATGCGCGCGCGGCAGTGGTTTCAAGTAAAACCTCATAAAGCACTGTTAACTGCGGCGGCATGCGCGTACTGCGCCCGCTGGCATCGGGCGCGCTCGCGCAGCCCAAATTTTGCCGAATCGTTTTGTTGATGCCAGAAACTTCGACCTGCCAAACAAGCTCGGCATGACCATTAGTTTTTGTGGGGCAATTCGCATCGCTGGTGTAATCATTTTGTAGCGCTGTGATATTTGCCGTGCGCAGTGACGCCTTTAACGCTTCAAGATTTTTCGCCGATAGCGTCGCATCGCGTCCACCTTGAATCACGACGTGGCGTTTGCCAACAAAACCTACGGTGCCATTTTCATCGACGCTCAAGGAATACTCCGGGCAAACGCCGTTGCATGGCCCAGCCGTGACGCTAATGCGCTGAAAATTTAGCGGCTCCGGAGCCTTTTCACAGCCTGCCAATACGACGATACTTAGTATCGCAGCAATAAATTGGCGATGCCGCTTCATTGCACAACGCCATGCGGCTGAATGTAGCCGGTTTTAATGCCTATCCCAATCAAAACGATCAGCGCTAGCGACAGGCCGATGCGCCACGTCAACGCTTTTACTGTGCGCGTGCTCGCACCCTTGTCATAAATCATGTAATAACAGCCTGCGCCTAAGTTATAAACAATCAGCAACAAGAACCCGATAATGATGACCTTTTGCATGCCCTACACTCACAAAACGCTTTCGCGATGTTGGTTATCTTAACCCTAAATCCTGAGTCCACTGTGTTACAGACCTGTCCGTGAAGCCCCGCCTGACGTTTCTAAAATTCTTTTATCGCCCACACTTCGCTAGCGTTTGTTTGCTTGGTCTAGGTTTGACGTTTTTTATTTCGCTCGGCAACTGGCAGCTCGGGCGCGCGCGCGTCAAGGAAGCGCTCTATGCAAGTTTTGTTGAAAGTAACAGCACGGCTGGGGTTTCACTCGCAACTGCGCTTGCCAAATGGCCCGCCCAAAGTTATGTCCGCACAGAAATATCGGGCAAATTCATAGAAAATAGAACGGTATTGCTGGACTCGCAAACCGCAAACGGGCGCATCGGCGTGCAAGTGTTCCAAGCCTTTAAAAGCGACGAAGGTGGCGCGGTTTTGGTCGCGCTGGGCTTTATGCCCATTGCGCCGGATCGATCCAGCTTTCCAAACCCCGCAGTGCCCAGTGGGCATCAGCGATTAAAAGGCCTGCTGTCGGCGCCACCCGCGTCAGGTATAAAGCTTGCGGAAATCGGTGCCACACCCAGCACTTCCAACTGGTTGGTCACACGCATTGAACCGCAAACATTCAGTCAATATTTCGGTGTCACATTGGCCGAGGCGGTACTTTTGCTGGATGCGCCGCTAACGCCCACCAATGTTTCAAAAAGCAATGCATCCGAATACAAGGGTGCCGATACCACTTTGGCAGGCGCAAGCACTGCAGTTGATGTGCTAAAACTGCCGCGCGTTTGGCGCCCAAACACATTTCCGCCCGAACGACACCGCGGCTATGCCGCCACTTGGTTTGGGTTTGCCCTGACGTCGATCATTATTTTCCTATTGTTACACCGCATACCAAAGCTCAAGAAAAGCAAACGCCCCAATGAATAAGCC
Organism: Rhodanobacteraceae bacterium; assembly: GCA_043750875.1. GTDB lineage: Bacteria > Pseudomonadota > Gammaproteobacteria > Xanthomonadales > SZUA-5 > JANNYA01. The sequence goes on along the minus strand of JAYVAQ010000213.1, from coordinate 1,176 downwards.
AAGCACCAACGCAGCGCCCACGATGCGCGCACCGAGCAAATCACGTGGACGCTTTACGCTCATCCTAATCGCGATGTGCTTTGCTGCCCCGGTATTTCTAGCGATGTTGTTTCAATCACCGCTGTTAAATTATCGCCCTGCCCCGACTAAAAACTTAGGCGAATTAATTAGCCCCGTGGTGCCGGTAGCGATGCCAGGGCCAAATACTGGCTTAGTTACCACCCAAAGCGCACCCGAAATTATTGCCGACGCGCAATGGACGCTGCTGTATCTAGCGCCCTCTGCTTGCGGCAGTTGTATCGAACAGACCTCGATGTTGGCGCATGTGCGTTTAGCGATGGGACGTGAATTAAGCCGCGTAAAGTTAGAACTCATTAGCCCTAACGCAATTACCTTACCACCGGAGGCGAATTTCACTGTGCGCCGCTTTGACGCGATCAAACATAGTGCACTGTTACAGAGTTTGGGGCTAAACGATGGCGGCGTGGTGCTGCTTGACCCACTTCGAAACGCGATGATGCGCTACCCGGCGAATTTCGACGGCAGCAAAATCCGTAAAGATCTGGCGCGTTTGCTGAAAGCCAGTCAGCTCGGCAAAAAGCAATCCACCGGGATTATGAGCTGATGCATCAACTTGAGATGCACGCCGATAAAAGTGCACGACGCTGGCTAAGACGCGGCTTAGTGCTTGCGGTCCTTTGGTGTTTGTTTCTAATCGCATTTGGCGCGTTCGTGCGGCTTTCCGATGCTGGCCTTGGCTGCCCGGATTGGCCGACCTGCTATGGCCGACTTACCTGGCCTGGGCATGAGGAGGTAAACGTCGCAAAAGCGTGGCCGGAGCAAGTGCATCGTCATATTGCCGCTGGCTTGGGCTTACTGGTGTTTGGCCTGACGCTATTGGCGCGACGTCTTCATCGCAGTTCCCTCGTTTCGACTTTGCTCGGTTGCGTGTTTATCGCACTTGCCATGACGCTCTACATTAAAGCGAAAGCGTATCCGTTGATCGCAGGGCCAGGCTCGGGCGTGGCAATGGTGTTGGGCGAATTAATTCTGATTTATAGCGCCGTTAGCGCTCGTGGCTTAGCGCGTTGGCTGACTTTTGCGCTCGCACTAATTTGTTTTCAGGCGCTGCTGGGCATGTGGACCGTCACCTTGCTGGTTAAACCTGCTGTTGTT
>JAYVAQ010000212.1:0-8899 GCA_043750875.1 Rhodanobacteraceae bacterium | reverse complement strand
CCAATTTTGGTGCGTTTTTGCGATATTTTGGGCGATAAGCTGGCGCGCTTGCAGCAGGCTTTTGCCAAAGCCCAAGCTGAGCGCAATTTTACCGGCGGCTATACCGCCATCTTCCCCATCAAGGTGAATCAGCAGCAAAGCGTAGTCAGCGAATTAGTGCGCCATGCCAGCGATGGTTTTGGCCTAGAAGCGGGCTCTAAGCCGGAATTGATGGCAGTTTTGGCGCTGGCACCCGGGCCAGGCGCTACGGTGATTTGCAACGGCTACAAAGATAGAGAATATATTCGCCTCGCTCTGATTGGCATTAAGTTGGGCCTACGTGTTTTTATCGTCATTGAAAAAGCCAATGAGCTTGACTACGTGATCGAGGAATCGAAAATTCTAGGCGTGCGCCCGATTTTGGGTGTGCGCATGCGGCTAGCTAGTTTGGGCGCAGGTAAATGGCAAAATACTGGCGGTGACAAGGCAAAATTTGGTTTGATGCCCTCCCAATTGCTGCAGCTTTCTGCCGATTTGAAAGCCGCCGGTTTGGCCGATTGCCTGCAATTGCTGCACTTTCATATGGGCTCGCAAATCTCCAACGTGCGCGACATCGCTGGCGGTATGCGTGAAGCGGTGCGGTACTTTGTCGAGCTGCACAAGCTGGGCCACCCGATATCCCACATCGATACAGGCGGCGGGCTGGCGGTGGATTACGAAGGCACCCGTTCACGCAGTTTTTGTTCCATGAATTATGGCTTGGCGCAGTATGCCGCCAGTATCGTCGAAGCAGTTTTGGAAGTCTGCGAAGCGAATGGCTTAGCACACCCGCGCATTTTGACCGAGGCCGGCCGTGCAATGACCGCACACCACGCGGTTTTGGTGGCGGATGTGACCGCAGTCGAGAAGGCCAGCGATGGTAATGCGCAAGTTGATGTTAGTGCCGCGCCGCCAACGCTCAAGCATTTGAAAGCTTTGTTTGATTCTCTACACTCGCGCCCGCCTGCCGAAGCATTTCAAGAGGCGCAATACCATCAATCCGAAGGCCATAGCTTATTTGCGCTCGGGCAACTGAGCCTTCAAGAACGCGCCACTTTGGATGAGCTGTATTACGCGATCGTGCAAAAATTGCGCGCCACGCTGGATTTCAACAGCCGCCAAGAGCGCAGTAAAACCGAGCGCGAATTAAGTGAGGAGCTTAACGATAAACTGAGCGATAAATATTTCAGCAATTTTTCGGTATTCCAGTCGGTGCCGGATGTCTGGGCGCTGGAACAAGTATTTCCGATTGTGCCGATTGCGCGCTTAAACGAACGCCCTACCCGGCGTGGCGTGCTGGAAGATTTGACCTGCGATTCCGATGGCCGCATTGATCACTATGTTGATAGCGAATCGATTGAGACCACGATGCCCGTGCATGAACTCAATGGCGAGCCATACTATCTAGGCTTGTTTATGGTCGGCGCCTATCAAGAAACCTTGGGAGATATGCACAATTTGTTCGGCGACACCGACAGCGTCAACGTACGTTTAGATGCCACCGCACCCGATGGCTATCGCCTAGAAGGCGCACGCGAAGGCGATACAACCCAAGCGCTGCTTGCCTATGTAGGCTACGACGCCCAAGAACTACGCCGCGCCTACCGCGCTAAAATTTCAGCGGCCGGTTTGCCTAGTGACGAAGCGAAACGAATTTCCGAGGCGTTGGAGTCGGGGTTGGTGGGGTACACGTATTTGGCTTGATGGGCAGTGGACTCACCTTGCCCGCGATCAACCAATTTCAATCCGTAAGCTGGAATCGGTTTCGTTTTCTTGGACAATTCGGTTGTAGGCTTCGACGAGGCGCTCCAATGTGGGGCGTCTTGACGCGCTTTTAAATAGACTAAGCTCATGCAGATTTCCAGTCAGGAACTGCTCCGCGTCCATGATGTCAATGCGGCCGGTAAGTCCAGCGTTACTTGCGAGGACTTTGGCGACGGTAACTCCGTCAGCCAGAGTCAAAATTATCGGTTTCGCACCTGCCTCAATATTAAGTTGGCATTTTCGGATCACCGCCTCGCCTGGCGAAGTTGTAATGTGGATAACGCTATCATCAATAACAAAATCACCTGATCGATTACTGACCGCATCACTAACCGAAAATCCATTGTGGCTAATTGCTATCTCAGGAACAGCAAGCTCAAGTTTCGCGCCAACCAAATGCTGCAACATGGCGCCTTGGACCATTGTTCCGCTCTGTTCCTGTTGGCGTTTTTTTGCCTGAGCTAAAAGATCTTGAATAATCGCTTGAAAGCCCTTTGCTGGGTCAAAGCGCAAACGAAATGGTTTCGCGCAAAAATGTTCCTTCACGCGTTCGATCCACCACGCTTCGATTTTCTCAAGCTCGGCCAATCCATCGTTGTGCAGCACATTTAGAAACTCGACGTAATATCGCATCGTGCCCAGACTGCCTCGACTTGTACGCCCACCTTCCTCGGCAAGGATTGTTTGGATACCATAATCCTTAAGCACTCTCTGCACGGATGCTCGGCCCAGCCCATGCACTTGCCCAGTTCCCTCGGTAATCAGTTGTTCTATCAGTAACGGTAAACCGTTTTCTCGTGCGAAACGACTGAGATGTACAACTACTGCTAGTGCACCTTTGCTCACAATTTTGCGCTCAAGTTGGAAAGCGTAAAGTCGCCTGGAAAGTTCAGCGCTGTTCATAGGCGCGAACCAATGGCGCGAGTAAATGTTCGGCAATCCACCGCACAACGGGCACAGCAACTGCATCGCCCATTGCCATGTAACCGTCGTTATAGCTGCCGGGAATTTGGTAATTTTCCGGTGCGCCCATGAGGCGTGCGGTTTCGCGAACAGTTAGCAAGCGGCTTTTAATTACGCCATTGTTTTTAATCACAATCACTTGGCGGCTGCTACCGCCACGTGGTGTTCTTAAACATCCCGCAAGATTGTCAAAACGCAGTTCCAGGACTTGGCTGCCATTTCTCGTGCGTTTGTAACCTGGTGCTGCGAAAGCTTTTGTTGAAGGAATCAAATCTAAATATTTTCTGTGCCTCGGCGCGATCAGATCAATGTTTCTGGCGTCGATGGATGCACTAGCGAACTCAGCATCCCATTCAATGATGTCTGAAAGCTGTTGCTGGCGCTGTGGCGGCTCCGGCATTGACCACCAAACCCAACGTTCTAGGCCTGCGGCGGCCTTACAGATGGAGTCTGGGTGCAGCCAATTGGGTCCAACACCTACCACTGAACGGGGTAGGGCAAAACCCGCAAGCGCTGCTACAACAAAAATGCGTGGGCGTGATTGAGGAACAAATCTTTCAGCATCCACCATCATCGCACCAACAACATAACCACGCGCGACAAGCGCTTGATGCAACGCTCGGTAATTACTGCCCCCTGCGCTTGACACGAGTCCAAGTACATTTTCTGCCACTAGCACAGCTGGTAGCGCTTCCAACTCGTCAATAACCCTCAGCCATTCCCAAACCAAGCCACTTCTTGGGGCATTGATACCCCCGGTTTGTCCCGCTAACGACAGGTCTTGGCATGGAAACGACGCCCATGATAGCGCTGATTTAGGAAGCGAGGTACCAGAAACGTCGGTAATCGAGCGAATTTGAAAGCGTTCACCACCATGATTAGCTGCATAAACCACCGCCTTTTTAGCGCTGATGTCGTTAGCCCATACGGCGTAAAAATGGTCTTTTAAACCTTCAGCAACTAAACCGCTGCCCGCAAAGAACTCAAGAAAAGACGGGAGCCCTTTGACATGGGCGTCAGTGAAGTGCCAATTGGCCGTTGTGTCTCGCCGCCCTGGCGCATATTCCTGATGCGAGAATTCATTTTCAGGTTTGAAAAGTGGGATCTGTTCCATGCGCCAACTATAGCTGATGGATTCCTATTAAGCGGCAAAATCAACTCTGCGCTGACATTACTCAAAACCATTTCGAAAACCAGAATCAGTCAATGTCTTCCATCGCGCCAGCAGCAGTTTGAACGCCTCTGGCGTATTGGTTGCGCCGGGCAACCCCGCCTGATTAGCGGTGTTAACGCCGTGGCAGCCACCACATGCACGTACTTCCCCAGGCTGCAGCGTCAGCCAAAAGCGCTCGCGCACCACCGGATCCCCATTCGGGGCATTGGTCTGCCAACTCAGCGCGCGCCGGGTTGGCACAAATGCCGCAACGGATCCATCGGGCGCAATCGCGGTGCTGCCCGCAGGCCCGCTAGGGTTCGGTATATTTAAATTTGCCAACGCTGGCTCATGCATAATTTGCGCAAGCACGCGCCGACCAGGGTCGCCATTCGGGTTTTGCGCATCTAGCCCAATACCGCGAACTTGGTCGCCCTGAAACATTTGAAAATGCGCGATGTCGTAAATTTTGCCACCGCTACCCAATGTTTGCTTGCCGCCCGGAATGCGAAGATTGTAGGGCTGCTGCTTATCGGCGCGATCCCGCGCGGTGGCGTCACGTATCACGATCACTCCCAAACCGCGCACGCGCAGATCCTCAATAAAGGCGGCGGGGTTAACGTTTTCTGCGGCAAACGCCGCTAGTTCCGGCGCTTCAAGCAGATCCGCGGGATTCGGCGGCACAGCCGTGGCGCGCACTTCAACCGGGGATAGCTCCCAAAGAGGCCCGCTGTAACTCACTAACGTATCTGGGTTGAAATACGAAATAGTTTTGCTTATGCCGCCAGTCAACGCCTCGACAGGTACAAAGTCATTCGCACTATTGCGTGCTAAACGTTGCAATCGAAACTTGTATTTCGGATCCGGGTTTGCCGTGTTGCCCAAGTTTCCCGCTTCGGTTTGTTCTGCCGCATGCGCTGCCACCAACGCGCCATCCGCCATCAGGATGGGATTGCGATAATGACCGCTGTGATTGGCCGTAGGCACGGTGCCGCTGGTGCTGAGTGGCGTCAAATATTCCACCTGCATCGCATCTGGATTGATGCTGGGCGCGCCGGTAATCGCAAAAATTTGGCCCGAGCCATGTGTGCCAAATTCGGGCGCGTCAATGCCGACAAAGCGTCCGGGAGTGTTTGGGTCTTCCGCTAGATACAGTAAATTCGCCAGCTCGAACTGGTTCGCATGTGGGCTTAGGCCTGGGTTGAATTCAACCAGATTCGGGTCGTCATTAAAACTTCGATCAAAATAGCTCAGCAGCTCGTGGCGGCCAATGTGATTGAGCATTTCCTCGCCAGTGCCATCTTGGCGCACTGTCCAAGGTAAAAACTGATTCAAGCGATGCCCGTTGACATTCGACTGGGGCAGCGCCACGCGCGGCTCGGGAAACACCTCGCTTATCCCCACGATCTGCGCATTCGCCGCTTCAGAAGTCCAGTTGAAATTCCCAAACGGATTGTTTGGCTGATCTGCCTGTTGATCGCGTTGCAAGTGATCCCAACGGCTAAAAACCACGCGGCCGAAGCTGTCAACAATTGGATCAAACGAGCCAGAGGGCGAATGCTGCATCAAACTTAGCGCGCCGCTGCTCGGGTTGAGCTTCCAAAGCCCCGTGGGGGTTGCAGCCGACTCATATTCGTCTTGCTGTGGATACAGATGCCGTTCACCCGAACGTGGTCGGTCGGAAACAAACACGATTGTGCCGTCGCTTAAATACGCAGCTTGGATGTTATTGAAATCGCTAGGCTGGTTTGGCACTTTGGTAATGCTTGCGGTCTGACCAAAGCCAAATCCGGTAATTTCATACAGTTGCCAATAATACGTGCCACCTTGAAACTGCGCGGTAGGCGCGCCTACAACCATGCTGAAAATGGCTTTGGTACCGGAAAAATGCACGGCCGGGTCACGCACAGAGATCGCGGTTGCGCCCTGAAAGCCGACTTGGCCAAAGCCTGCTTCTTGCGTCAAATTCCGCAACGTGCCATTCGTGTAGCGAATGTAGAGATCACCACCACGCCCGGTTTCTTCAATGCCTGCGCGCTGGTTACCAAACGTCGAGCCTATGGTGGTGAAATCCGACGGAATCGGCATCTGCGTCACAAACAAAATTGGATTGTTCAGTACCTGCGGCGCAGCGAATGCTGCCGTGCTCAGCACGGTTAAAAGCGATATACCTAAGCGAATAAAAGTGCACATCTCGGCCTGCCTCTATTGGAATGGCGGAAGTCTGCGCGTGTCTGTCGAGCAAGAGCGTGACTCAATAGGCTTAAACCTTAACTTTTAGGTGACAAAACTAAGGTTAGTCAAGGCCATTGCGCTAAGTTTGTTGGTCGTTTCTAGCAACAAACGGCGATCACGAGGTGCTAGACAAGCGAAATATCTTCGCTATACTGCGCGGCTCGCTAATGCGAAAAACTCTTGCCGGAGTGGTGGAACTGGTAGACGCGTCGGATTCAAAATCCGAAGCCCTAAAAAGCGTGTGGGTTCGAGTCCCACCTTCGGCACCAAATAGACGTTTGAACACGTCTAAGCATGTCCAAAAGCCCGCATAACAGCGGGTTTTTTTATGGGTTTAGCGTCCAACGGGGTACAGGCTGGGTTTGATGGCATCCGGGCAAAGTTGTAGCTAGATTCGTTGGTATATCGCTGCTTTGGCGAGACCAGAATGCCGCGGGGCGGACGCTGTAAGCTTGAACTACGTTTGCCGATTCCGTTTATAAAGTTAGCAATCCGCTTCGTCAAAAAGTATTGTCTAAGGCGCATCATTCGCGCCTTGCAGAAAAGGCAGCGTTATGAAGAAAAAAAGTTTGCTTTCGATGATTCGGCGATTGTCATTGCTTGGCTTAGTTTTGCCAATTTTTGCGTCAGCTGGCGATCCGTTGCATCACGCCCTGGAAGCAACTTTGTCGGTGCCATTTGTTGTTCCCAACGGAATTGCGCGCGATTTTCTCATTCAGGCGGAGTTCCCCGCTTCCCCGGTTCGCACACAGTTGTTTGGCAAAGTGATCGTGCGAGACCCAAGCGGAATCGTAATCTCGACACAGCCGATCGAACTCAACTTAGTGCAATCAGCGCGGGCAGCGAAAACGTTGCATTGGCCGCCTACGGATTTGCCAACAGAATCGCTGGCTCCGGGTTTTTACTCCGCAACGCTAGAAGCTGCAGCACTTGAACCTTGGTTGTTGGGGCGGCTCGCTGGCACTGTCGATACCTTGGAACGCGTAAATCATGCGCTGCAGACGTCACCGAATGGCCGTATTGAGCAAGTGTGGGAGTTTCAAATTGGCGAGGTCGTTGCGCCTGCTATGCCAGCCTTTTCAGGGCTAAACCGTCCCGGTCAAGCACTTCGAGCTGACTTGCCATTTCCATACACGGCATATTTGGGCAATTTTCACAGTCAGACTAATCACAGTGACGGTGGCAGTGCGGTTGAGACTTGTTCAAGTTCTCAAGGCGCACACACCGGTGCATTCGGCCCCAGCGACGCATTCGCGTACGCTCGAAATCGGGGCTTGGATTTTTTAATGGTTTCAGAGCACAACCATTATTTTGATGGCAGCAGCGGCACCAACAGCAGCGCGACACCGGCTGCCGCTATCGGCCTTTATCAATCCGGGCTAACTGCCGCGAGCCAATTTACGGCGAGCTTCCCCGAATTCCAATCGATTTACGGCATGGAATGGGGCGTGATTAGCAATGGTGGACACCTCAATGTAATTGGATCGTCAACTCTATGGGGCTGGGAATACAACGCGCAAAGCCAGTTGTTAGCCGGCATGCTGACGCCGAAAAGCGACTACGCAAGCCTTTATGCGACGATGCGAGCGGCCGGCACGCTTGGGCAATTTAATCATCCTGACAGTACCGGCTTTATGGTCAATGGGGTTGCGTTGGGTTATTCCGCTGACGGCGACGAGGTTATGGTACTGAGCGAAATCCTCAATTCCTCAGCGTTTTCCAACAATGTAACGGAAACGGAAACCGGCCAGTCTAGCTATGCTTCTGTTTTCAATCGCCTATTGGAGCGTGGGTTCCACGTAGGGCCAGCGAGTAATCAGGACAACCACTGCGCGAACTGGGGGGCCTCTTTTACGAACCGCACAGCGGTACTAATACCGACCGGAACCCTATTCAACCAATCAAGCCTAAACGACGCGTTGCGCGCGCGCCGGGTATACTCGACCACTGACAAAACTAGCCAGATCGTTTTGTCGGCGGGCGAACACATAATGGGCGAACGTTTCACAAATACGGGAGCGGTCACCCTAAACGTGTTCTACGCCACATCGGGCACATCGTCCGTTTCGCGCGTAGAGATTTTTGAGGGCATTCCTCAGCGCAATGGCACGGTGACGCAATTGGTACAGGCGGCAACTATCACACTAACGCCGAGCCTGGGCGAACATTTTTACTATGCGAAAATCACGCAGAGTGACGGCAAGCTCCTCTGGTCCGCGCCAATCTGGATCACGCAAATTAATGACGCGATATTTTCAGATCGGTTTGAATAGCCTTAAGAAGTACAACGATCACGCACCTAGGCGGGAGGGATGACCGGAACGGTGCCCGCCCACAAAAAAATATATCTCCCGAATTTAAGGCATACGGCCAAAAATGATTCATTGCGCCAACATCGTGCAATTATGATTTTTTGCCAGTTTATATCGCTGCTTTGGCGATACCAACACACCGCGGGCTCAGACCTAAAATGCCAGCGGCCTAAAACCAGTCGTCGTTTGTAGAGACGTCTAGCGCCACCAACGTGGATCCGCTGCGCGCTGATTGCTGACTTGCCAGCGTTCGGAAGCGCTATCGAATTCAGCACGTAGCGCGCCCAGTTCGCCGGTGATGTGTTCTTGTGCGCCATTTGCGCGCACGCGATCACGGGTAATTTGGCGCGGAAAGTCAAAGCGATTGGCATAGCCGCTTGGGTAAAGCACGACACTGGGCTTGACCGCCGCCAAAAACTCAACGCTAGAACTGCCGGCGCTGCCATGGTGCGGC
>JAYVAQ010000211.1:0-2979 GCA_043750875.1 Rhodanobacteraceae bacterium | reverse complement strand
CGCCAACGCTTCATCGACGGAGTTATCCACCACTTCAAACACCATGTGATGCAAGCCGGTGCCATCGTCGGTGTCGCCAATATACATGCCTGGGCGCTTGCGTACCGCGTCTAAGCCTTTTAAGACTTTAATCGAGGCAGAATCGTAGGTGTCTGGCGTGCCGTTGCCTTGGCCGTCAGCGGGAAGGTCTTCGTTTTCAATCATGTGCATGGTTTCGTTTATTTTGGCGTTTTGCCTTGGCAAAACTTGTTGGTTTTTCGTGCGGATATTTTGGGGATATGAGCGGCGCAGTGCGCACGCAAATCGTGGCTTCTAATACGCGGAAATCGCGTTAGCAGCTTAACTTTTGGAGTATAGCGCGTGCGGGGTTAAGGCGCAGCAAGACGGCGGCGCAAGGCTCGGGGATGTTGTAACGCGCCTCAGATAAATCCTACTCCGCGTTCCGACTGCGCCGAGTTCGCCGGGTTCGCTGGCGGCCTAAAGTTTCTCTGCCCCGCCCACTGACGCGGGTATTTCGAAACACTTACGCCAAACTTAAAACTCAAGGAAATCTTATGAACGCATTTAATCGCATATTAGCTGCCCTCGCTTTTGCAGCCCTCTCGCTCAGCCCTGCTGCATTTGCCGGCAAGCCCGTCAATATCAACGCCGCTAGCGCCAGTGAATTGGCGGATTCACTTGACGGCATCGGTGACGCCAAAGCACAGGCGATCGTCGCCTACCGAACGGCACACGGCGCATTTAAGTCGGCAGATGCGCTGACTGAAGTTAAGGGTATTGGTTTGAAAACAGTAGAGAAGAATGCGGCGTTTATTAAGTTGGGAGCAGTCGCGGTTGCTGGAAAGTAGCGCGAATTTTGGGCCGATTGATGGCACGATGACACCGTCAATCGGCTGGTTCCACGTGGAACGTAGTGCCAGCTGCACGTAGGCCATCGCCGGACTAAAAGTTTGCGACGCGCGGACAAACACGCTTTTCTAACTAGAAAGCGAATCAAAACATGCAGCTTAACGACGTCCATTCAGCACTCCATTCCACCACCGTTTGGCGAGTGGAGGTGCCCACCACTTTAGCGGAACTTTGCGCAACGGTGCGGCAGGCGGAAGCCGCGAATCAAAAAATTTCGGTGGCAGGCGGCAAACACGCAATGGGCGGAGAGCAGTTTTTGTCGGCATCGCTACACATCGACTGCACCGCACTGCAGCGTGTGTTAAGCAAGGATTGCGCGCACGGCATCATTGAAGTGGAGGCCGGGATTATGTGGCCAGCCCTGATTGAAGCGACTCAGACGATGGCGCACCCAACCCGAACTCGCTGGGCTATTCGGCAAAAGCAAACCTGCGTGGATGAGGTAACACTCGCAGGTAGTGTATCGGTCGCCGCACACGGTCGAGGCCTGTTGATGCAGCCCATTGGCGATGATGTGGAATCGCTGGTTTTAGTCGACGCAACAGGTACGCCCCGTCACTGCAGCAGGTCGGAAAATGCTGAACTATTTTCACTGGTCATAGGTGGATACGGATTGTTCGGTGTGATTTACAGCGTCAAGCTACGGCTGGCCGAGCGGATTAAACTGGTACGCGTGGTTGACGTCATTGAACTTGACGACGCGAGCGCCGCCATCTATCGGCGCGTTAAGGAAGGCTGCGTGTACGGCGATTTTCAATACGCCATTGATCACACCGGGGAAGGTTTTATGCGCAAAGGTGTATTCGCCTGTTATCGACCGGCACCCGCTGATGCACCCGAGCCCGAGGCTACGGCCGATTTACCCGCAGAAGCTTGGCTCAAGCTACTTGCTTTAGCCCACACAGACAAGTCAGGCGCATTCAAAATCTACGCCGGACACTACCTTCAAACGGACGGTAACAGCTATTGGTCCGATACCATGCAGCTGAGCACCTACATTCCCGGCTACGCGGAATACCTTCAGCAGCATACGCCAAGCGGCGCCCAGACGTCCGACAAGACGCCCGAGTCGCTCATTGTCGGCGAGCACTGCGTGCGTGCCAAACATTTGCTGGAGTTCATGCGTCAAGCGAGGAGAATATTGCGAGAGCATGGCAGCGAGGTAATCTATGGCACTTTGCGTGCGATCCAGGCGGATACCACCAGCTATTTGGCATGGGCTCAGCAGGACTATGTCTGCGTGATTCTTAACTTGCGCACTGAGCACAGCGATGTCGGAATTGCGCGTACCGCAGCCACGTTTCGCGCGTTGACGGATGCCAGCGCATCTTTGCAGGGCAGCTACTTCCTTACCTACCACCGCTTTGCGAGCGCTACACAACTGGAACGCAGCCACCCAAAGATTCGGGGGTTTTTCGCGCTTAAACTACAGTATGACCCGCTGGAACGTTTTCAAAGCGATTGGTATTTACACTACAGATCGGCGTTTACTAGTCCAGACACTCTGATACCGCTAGCAAATGCGTAATCAAGCCAGCGCAACCGCGAAGGTGATTGCCGCAGCGACGATCTTTCTGCGCGCACAGAGCAAGGATGCCATTTTGGTCAGCGACGAGGCAGCTCAGTTGTGTGCGAAATTTCTGAGTACCTCGCTTCGTGATCGATTACTGCGTCGCATGGCTTCCACACCAGTCCTTGCTTGGGTTTGCTGGGCATTGGAGCGCGCGACGCTACCTGGGATCATGACGCATTACGCGAGGCGCAAGTGCACCATTGAACGGGAGGTGTTGAGTCGTTTGCGCGAGGACTCGATTGGGCGTGTTTATATACTGGGTGCTGGCTTTGACACGCTCTGTCTTCGCATCGCGGCCATGTTTCCAAACGTAAAGTTCGTCGAACTTGATCACCCAGCTACACAGGCGGTAAAGCTACGGGCGCTCGCGAACTCAGCACTTCCTCAAAACTTGGAGTTCCGGGCGGTTGATCTAGCGATGACAGCGAAAGAGCAACTCTTTACCTTGCCGCAAGCAGCAAGTATTTCGCGAAATCGCTTGGTCATTGCCGAGGGCC
>JAYVAQ010000210.1:0-3204 GCA_043750875.1 Rhodanobacteraceae bacterium | reverse complement strand
CACTACCGGGTCGACAGCGTTATTGGCGCAGTGTCAAGCGGTAAATGCCGCCGCTGCGACCGGTGATACGCCAGCGGCGGTACAAGCGGTGTTAGCGCTGTTGCCCGAAGAAATTTTGAGTCAGGGCGCCAGCATCGATCAGCTGACTCAGATTCAATTCGACAATGTCGACACCCGAGTCGCCGAGTTGCGTAGCGGCGCGGAAGGCTTTTCAATGAATGGCTTGAACTTTAGCCATGGGCGTCAAAGCTTCTCGATGGGGCTGCTGAATGGCCTGTTTGATGATGAGGAGCAAGAGCCCACTGTCGGCGGCTCGGGCGAGCTGATTTCGCGCTGGGGTGGCTTTGTCAATGGCTCGATCAGCTCTGGCAGCCAAGGCAGCGCTCAGGCGGGTGGCGCAGATAGCGATTTCGATGTGATTGGTATTACCGCGGGCGTGGACTATCGAAAAAGCTTCAACTGGGTGATCGGCGGCGCGGTGGGCTACAACAGTTTTGACTCTGACTTGCCGGACAATGGCAGCCTAAAAACTAAGGCACTAACACTAACTGTCTACAACTCCTTCTACCCCACGGAAAAACTGTATGTCGATGGCCGCATCAGCGTTGGCCGCAGCCAAGTGCAAACCGCGCGCCGTATCTTGATTCCGAATGTTGTGGATGCCACCGCCATGGGCGATGCCGATGTTTCCCAGCTCAGCTTTGCCGCGGCCTTGGGCTATCAGCTCAATAAAGGCGCGTGGAATTTCACGCCAAACGCCAGCCTGCGCCACACGCGTTCGAATTTTGACGCTTTCACCGAAACCGGCGCTGGCGATAACAATGCGCGCTTCGCTAGTCAAAGCTCAGATTCCACGCAAGTCTCGCTGGGCATGCAAGTGTCGCGCGCGGTCTCACTCAGTTACGGCGTGCTGGTGCCGCAGATGGATATGGCAATGACGCGCGAATTGAATGACGAAGGCTCGACTATTGATGCCAGCCTAGTCGGCGCACCGAATGTACGCATTCGGGCCACTTCAGCAGCACCAGATCAAAGCTTTGGCAATGTCGGTTTGGGCTTTGTCTTTGTCACCGCAAACGGTAAGCAGCTGTATTTATCGTATCGGCGTTTGTTCGCAGCCGAGCGGCTTGAACGCGGTACGATTAATTTCGGCGGACGGTTTGAATTTTAACTTGTATCAGCGCGCAGCGAGCTGCGAATCAAGAAGGCGAAATAAATGTTAGTTGCGCGAACCGTCCTAAAAGCCATCGTCGCAGTCATGGTGCTCGCTGCAGCGCATACCGCGTGGGCGCAGCCATTTGCGTATATCGCTAATGTCAGCAGCGACAATGTTTCAGTAATTGATACCGCGACCAACACCCTAGTCACCAACGTAAATGTGGGAAGCTCGCCCCGCAGCGTTACCGTCAATTTCACCGGCATTCGCGCTTACGTCGCCAATTCAGGTAGCAATAATGTTTCAGTGATTGACACCAGCACAAACACCGTGATTACGACTGTGCCGGTGGGAAGTGCGCCGACGGGTATCGCCGTCAACCGCAATGGCACGCGCGCCTACGTCGCTAATTCCGGCGGCTCAACCGTGTCGATCCTAGACACTGGGACCAACAGCGTTATCGCAAACGTCACAGTCGGCACCAATCCAAGCGATGTCGCGATTAACCCTGCCGGTACCCGCGCTTATGTCGCCAATCTCAACAGCGCCAATGTTTCTGTGATCGACCTCGGCACCAACACCGTGTTGACCACCATCGGTGTAGGCATCGCGCCAAGGGGTATCGCGGTCAACCCGATCGGAACGCGTGTTTATGTCGCGAACTCCAGCGGATCGACCGTATCGGTGCTCGATACGACCACGAACACCTTGAGCGGCAGCGTGACCGTCACTGGCTTTCCGCAGGGCGTCACCTTTAATCCCTCTGGCACGCGCGCCTATGTATCTAGTTCTGCCACTAATATCGTTTCCGTAATCAACACCGCCACTGATGCCGTCATTGCTACCGTGAATGTGGGGGCCGGCCCGATAGGAATCGCAGGAAACCCCGCCGGCACAAGGGTTTATGTCGCGAACTCCGGTAGCGACAATGTTTCGGTGATCGATACTGCCAGCAACACGGTGATTAGCACGGTGGCAGTGGGTATGTTCCCCGATAGCGGTGGAAAATTTATCGTGCCTTCGGCCACTCCTCCCGGGCCGCCCACAATGGTGTCCGCTGTCCCTGGCAACGGCTCGGCAACCGTGTCGTTCATGCCACCGCCCTACGATGGCGGCGCGCCGATTACCGGCTACAGGGTAACCTCGGTGCCGGGTGGCTTTTCCGTCACCGGGCCGTCCAGTCCAATCATCGTCAATGGCCTTACTAACGGCATTAGTTATAGCTTTACCGTCTTTGCGACCAACAGCATTGGTAACGGTTCAGCAGTGACGTCAAACAGCGTCACGCCAAACGTTCCGAATATCACCGCAAATCTGCAGGCACGCTATGCCTGCGATGGCAATGCATTGGATAGCACCGCTAACGCGCGCCATTTAGCAACGGATTTTGGTGTGGCAACTTTCACCGCAAATGCACGTTCCGGCAGTGCCTGTAGCTTCAACGGCGCGACTAGGCTCAAATCCGTTACACCGTTCGCATTTTCTTGGCCGGTGACCTACGCTTTTTGGATCAACGATGCTTCACCGACCTCGCAAGAGATATTGATGCAGGCGGCAAGCTTTGGAACGACAAACAATACCCAAAACGTCGTGGCGACTGAAGTTGGATCGATATTGCGGATTTTTGGCAACAATTCGACCGCTCCCTTTTCTTATCGGGAAGTCAGCCCAAGTGGCGTGCTCGACAGCACTTGGCATCACGTGGCAATCACGGCCACGCGGTTCAGGGATACGATTCAGATTTATGTTGATGGCGCCTTAGCTACCACCGCTACCACGGGTATTAATGCCAACTTTGACCTCGACGGTTCATTTTTTCTCGGCTCGCGTAGCGATTTGATTTCTACAAGTCCACAAAACTTTTCCGGAAAATTGGACGAGGTCCGGCTTTATGACCGCGTGTTATCGCCTGTGGATATCGCGGAACTGGTAGCCCCTCCGGGGATAACGAAGGTCGCTGACAGCATCATCAACGAAGATGGTTCCGCAAATAATTTACCCTTTACGGTGAATGATTTGCAGACCCCGGCTGCCGCGTTGACGCTCAC
>JAYVAQ010000209.1:0-2099 GCA_043750875.1 Rhodanobacteraceae bacterium | reverse complement strand
CCTAAGGCAACACCTCGGAAATTTCCAGCTTAATCACGCCCTTCACCGGTTGTGTCAGCACCGCAGAGACAACTTGGAAATCGCCACTAGCGGCATTCGCTACGCCGGATTTACTGACGCGTGCGCCCAGGGTAATTTGCGGGAACATCGACAACTTCATACTGGGCATCATCGCATCACTATCGTTCAGGGTGATGCGAACCGGTGCGTCGGCGTTTAACGCGATCGCCGGGCTTCGGTGCGCGGCAAGCGGCATCGGTGGGCCGCCTGCAGCTTTGGCGAATACGAAGAGCACATCGTTCGGCCCCAACTGTTTTTTCAACGCGGCGCTGAGCGTAATTTCCAGGGTAACGGCGACATCGCTGGCGTCTGCGTCCGCTGATGTTTGCACTGGCGTAGGCGCTGCGACAACAGGTACGGCCTGCGTTGGTGTGGTCATTGGCGTTGCGGCCGGGCTAGCGTCGGAATCAGTCAAGCCCAATTCAACGCGCAGCGCATCAATTTGCTGGCCCACACTGGTGGCGGACTCAGTTCCTGGCGGCAACTGTTCGGCCAATAGGGTCCAATTCGCCAGTGCCGCTTTAGCGTCACCTGCAAGCTTTCTGCAAACGCCTTTGAGCCAAAGCGCATTTTGGTTTTTGCCATCAATCGCAAGCGCCTGATCTAGGCTCGCCTCGGCTTCAGGTGGTGGTAAATTTGGCCGTGCTGCGTTCATCACCGCTTCGCCATGGCGCGCATACAGCTCGGCATTTTTCGGCAACAGCTTGATCGCCCTGGCAAGTGCATCAGCAGCGTTGGCAAAATCCTGAATTTCAAAATAGGTGCGGCCCAAAAGCTCCCACCCCGCGCCATCGTTGGGTTCGGCGTCCAATCTGGCTCTGAGCCCTTCCGCAGCCTTTTTCAAGTCCATGCCTGGGGCGCCCGCTGCTCCACCTGATGTCCCGGTTTGCTCCGGCGCTGCGGCGGGTTCGCTGCTTGCGCCCGCGCTTGGCGCGGTTGAATTCTGCGCCGCTAGTGCCGGTGGCGCAAAACTTAGCCCACCTGGGGCACCAACAGTTTTGTATAAGCCCATCACCGCCAGCGGTAAGCAGCTTAAGAAAAACGCGCCTACCAGCATCGGTGCGCGATTCGATTTGGCTGGTGCCTCCAACGCCTTAAGCAAGGTATCCGCTAATTCACGACGGCTTTTTTCATAGGCAGGGGCATCAATCACGCCGCGTGCTTTTAGCCCAGCCACACTTTGAAGCTCTGTGAGGGTTTTACGTGTTTGCGCCTGAAAACCGTTATCAGATGCGGCTTTAATCAGCGGCTGAATCAATAAAAATAGGGCAAAACAAATCATCAGCCCAGAAAACAAATAGAAAGCTTGCATTTACCAATTATCTCCAGCGTCAACCTGAGGCGCTGTGCCGCCCTGGTCAGAATTTGGGCGAACCTCGCCCGTTTTAGGATGCGCCGCCATTCGGCGTGCACCGCGAAAGTGCCACACTACAAACGCGATACCGCTTAAGGCCGCCAGCAAAGGCAGCAGCCACAACAGGCTGTTCTGCCAATTAAACGGCGGCGAATAAATGACGAAATCACCATAGCGGTCGATCATATATTGCTTAATTTGTTGATCTGATTCGCCTCTTTGCATCATCTCGAAAATTTGCAGGCGCATATCTTTCGCCAAACCGGCGTCGGAATCGGCCAAATTTTGATTTTGACACTGCAAGCAGCGCAGCTCTGCGGTTACGGCTTGAAAGCGCTGCTCCTGCTTTTGATCGGTAAATGGCAGGGGGTCAATGGCGTAGGCTGGGCTGATTGTGGCGCTGCAAAAAATTATTGATCCCGTCAAAATGCTCTTGAAGTTTACTCTTAGAGAACCTTTCTCCCTTAGTTGTCTGTTTCGTTGGCAAAACTGCACATAATCATTGAACCTCGTCATTGCGAGCGCAGCGAAGCAATCTAGCTTTAAGCGACGAGATTGCTTCACTGCGTTCGCAATGACGACCCTTCGGCGTTTTTTTAACCGGTTCATGGAGAGCTTGTCGAATGGTAACGTCATGACGTTGCTAAAAAACTTATAAAGCATCACGAAGCTTGCTGCTACATGC
>JAYVAQ010000208.1:0-5907 GCA_043750875.1 Rhodanobacteraceae bacterium | reverse complement strand
CTTTAAATAGTGTTCCGCGTTCTCCCATGGTACGCCGGGAAACCAATAGCGCGAATAGTAGGCACCGCCATCACTCGTCAGCGCGAAACTTATCCAATTGATGACGGGTTTTGCTACAACCGCTGCACGAAACCGATCGGTATGACCAACGATCCAAGCGGTCAACACGCCGCCCCCGCTGCCACCGGTGACAAATAAGTTACGCTCATCCACGCCGCCTTTGGCGATCACGGCATCGGTAACACTGATCAAATCGTCATAATCATGATTAGGATAATCGTGGTGAATCAAGTTGCCGAATTTCTCGCCGTAGGAGCTACTGCCGCGCGGGTTCGCATAAACAACGATATAGCCCTTTGCTGCATACAGCTGCGTTTCAACGGCGAAACGCGGGCCATAATTTGCCACTGGGCCGCCGTGAATTTCTAAAAGTAGTGGATATTTTTTCGTAGCATCAAAGCCGGGCGGGCGCATGATCCAGGCTTGGATCGCTTGCTGGTCGAAACTGGATTTGACCCAAATTTCTTCAACTGATTGCGCATTTCGCTCGACGTCGGTATCCGAATTCAGCTCGGTCAAAATTTGGCTAGATGAGGAATTATGCGCAATCAGCGCGACCTCGGCCGGGCGTTGCGCGGTGCCTTTTGTATAAACTACATCGCCCGATTTTCCCACCGTCATGCTGCCCGCGCCATACGGACGGCCGATGTCAGCACCACCAAGATCCGCAGCTAAGGTAGTGACTTTGCCGCCGGAACTGGCAATCCTGGCGACTTTGCTATCGCCTTGGTCATCAAATTGGAAATAGATCGACTTGCCGCTGCCATCAAAACTGGGGCTCGCGACATCGCGATCAAAGTCCTTGGTCAACACCGTGCTGACGCCAGTTTTTCGATCCAACACCGAAAGTGTACGGACTTGGTAGAACTGCTCGCGATCAGTAAAGCCAACATAGGCAATGTAACGCCCATCCGCGCTGACGCTCGGTTCTTCATCCGGGCCTAGGCGATCCGTCAAGCGTTTTAATGCGCCGGATCGAACATCTAGCTCGAACAGATCGCTCTGCAGCGGCTGATATTCCGCATCATCCTCGCGATTTCCGGAGACAATTAATGTGTTGTTATCCGCAAAGCTAAAACCGTCGTAATTGAAATCGCCAGCGGTGACTTGGCGTGGGCTACCGCCCAAAGCAGGCACTACAAACACGTGCCTAAAATGCGGCTCGAATATGCCTTCACCGTCGGCTCGATAGCTCAAGCGGTCAATTACGGTGACCGATTTTGCCCATTCTGCGCCTTCGGGTGGCGTGGGTAGCTCGGCGGCCTTTGCTTTTGATGCAGGGACGCGCATCGAAAACGCCAAGGATTTGCCGTCTGGTGAAAACGCGAACTGATCCACACCTTGCGTTTCCGAAGTCACTTGCAATTCGCGCCCGGAATCTAGGAAGCGAATAAAAATTTGCCCGCCAGATTTGAATGCGATGCGTCTAGCATCAGGTGAAAACTGCGGTGCGTTTTCGTTTCGACCGCCGCTGGAAATAGGCTCTAAGTTTGCACCGTTGCGATCCATGATCCAAAGTGCACTGCGACGCGCGTCTTTCATCACGTCTAAGCCGTTACGCACAAAGATTATTTTCTTGCCGTCGGGTGAAATTGTAGGTCCGCTCGCCCATTCGAGTTTAAAAACATCGATTGGCTGAAGCGCCGGTTTAATTGGCTCAGCCGCGCTAGCTATTTGCACATTGGCCGCAACAAGGGCCGCAAAAACCATAGATTTCATGCTCAGTGTGCTCAGTATCGATTTGGCCACTGAGCATAACGCATGATATCGGGTGGGCAAACCTGCTCAGTAATTCCGGCAACTAAGCTGCTCAAACAACTCATTCGCGCCTGTTGGGTGGTGAACGTCTTCGCCCCACGCACTGCTTGGTCAACGTCTAGCGTATTGCCTAAACACTATACGCAGTGGCTGAAATATTCATTTGAAATCTCCCAGCGCAAGAAATAACGATAGCGGCTGCCCGATACATGCGGTGAACCCATGGTGTTCGTAGAACAATTTAGCGCGCTCATCTTTTGCATCGACCAAAAGCGCAAAGCTCGCAACATGTTGACGAGCTTCTAAACAACGAGACACGGCGAGGCCAATAAGTATCGCGCCCAGCCCTCTGCCTTGCATCGACTTGCCAACTGCAAGACGCCCCATGCGAAAGCACGGGAGTGGATAGCGCGGCAATTTTTTGCGTAGCGACTCAGTGAGCGCCTCGACCTCAATTTGTGCAGCACTGAGACTGTAGTAGCCCAGAATCTCTGCCGGTGCGGACGCCTCCACAGAACTCGAACGGCCGTTACGCCCTTTTTGATTTGCTGTGTTGCATAGCTTTGAAGGAACTCATCCAGCTCGACAACACCGCTTCTAAACGCGCGCCGATTATGGCGGGCCGCATCGAGCAGCTGCTCTTCAAGCACGCATAACTCGTTGAGCCGCACCAATTGCCTTTTTCATCGCGGGGTTTGGCGCAAATGGGCGATTAATCGCCGCCATTAGCGCAATGCAATCCTGAGCGCTAAAGCTGACACGCACTTCTTGCGCAATAAGCCGCAGCGCCTTTTCCTTCGCCGCTGCACGGACAAATGCTGCAACAGTGGTTCCATCAATAGCGGCTCCACGCGCGACAACCTCTTTTTCCTGAGGATCTAACTTAAGATCCAATCTGGCTAACGCGGACATCGTGTAATCCGTACTCTCTGCTAAAGATACGGTAATTTACCGTACATCAGCGCTGAATGCAAAACGCCGTTAGGGCGCGACCGATGGCAGGCTTCATTAATATGTTAGCGCCGTCTCAAAGCCCGCAATTTCCGCCGCAAGGATAAAGTGAGCCCGCGATGCGGGGCCGAATCTAGCCGCGAATCACCAACACCCAGGTGCCGGCAAGCAGCACCATACTCGCAACAACGGCGATTCGGGCAAGTCTGTATTCGATTCTGGCTTTGGCATTGGGCATGGGCATGTTCGGAGTGTGTACAAATGCGGTTCAGTGAACTAGTCCGAAAATTTGGGCCTCCTCATCAAGCCTAGAAGCCCCGCAAGCAGGTATGCAGCGCAAATAGCCGCTAACCCGGCGCCCGCAAAAATCCAGCGCACGCTAGCGAACTGGATTCGCTAAACTTCCGTCACCGATCGCAAACACGAGCCGCAAAAATGATTACACGATTGATTGTTACCCTAAGTTATGGAATGACTCTTTCTGGAATATTTCTATTGAGCGCCTGCGCGCAAAATAATTCTGTAATGCCCGTGACAAGTGCAAACTTAGACGCAACCGGCCAGATATATGGTGGCAGCATGCCAGCCAGCCCAACGCCGTTAGCGCTAAGTACCGCGATGAAAACGGTCGATGCTTTTATCGGCAAGCCCGCCAAATTCACTGGGCGCGTCGGTCTGGTTTGCCAGGTTAAAGGCTGTTGGATGATGCTGACCGATGGTGACGCATCGGTGCGCGTAAAATTTGGTGACGATGCGTTCTTTATTCCTAAAGACGCAAAAGGCGAAGCCACGGTTTTCGGCAAATTAGAATTAATTGCGATGAGCGCCGCGTACGCGAAACATATGGCTGAAGACGCTGGCGTTGCGCCTGAAAACGCCCCGAAAGCGCCATCAAAGGAATATCGCGTAATCGCGACTTCGGTCGTGCTGGCCGGTTCCTAACGAAGCGCTAGATCGGGCTACAATGGTGGATTACCTGACGAGTTTTCCACAATGACTGAACCCTCAAGCCGACGGCGTTTTCTAGGTGCTGCGCTAACAACAACCGCCGCGTTTGGATCCTCCAGCGCGCTCTTTAGTTTGCTCAGCGGCTGTGGCTCATCCTCAAGCAGCGGTGCGAAATCAGTTTCTGCCATGGCAAAGGCCCCGGCACCCGCAGCAATTGCAAGCCCGGCAGCCTTAATCGAGACGCTCGACGCGACCACTGGCAAACCCTTACTCAAATTGCCGCCTGGCTTTCGCTATTTCTCGCTTGGCTGGAAGGGCGAAGCGTTGCAGGATGGTAGCGCTATGCCCTCGAGCGCAGATGGCATGGGCTTGATGCATTACGGCGCTGGCAAGGCGCGTCTGATCCGCAATCAGGAAATTTGGGATGATCGCGGCGCGTTTGCGCTGCCCGATCGTGCTTACGACGTCGGTGCCGGTGCTGGCACAGTAACGCTCGATGTGGATTTGGATGCTGGCAAGTTATTACAAGCGCGCGCAAGTTTGACCGGCACGAATGCCAATTGCTCAGGCGGCACCACCCCCTGGGGCAGTTGGCTTTCTGGCGAGGAGCAAGTTGTTACCGAAGGCGAAATTTTGCTCAGCTACGCTGGCATGCCGATGACAAAATTCCAAAAGCAACATGGTTTCATGTTTGAGGTGCCGGGCTTGGGCGTTGGCGCAAAAATGGCGCAAGCGCCAGACGCCAGTTTCCGCCCGATAATCGAAATGGGCCAAATGCGCCACGAGGCGGCTGCCGTGGATCCAGAAACCGGCATAGTCTATTTGACCGAGGACAACAACCCCGCTGCTGGGTTTTATCGCTTTATTCCGCGCAAGCCAGGTGCGTTGAGCGAAGGCGGACAACTCGAAATGTTGGCCGTTAGTGGCACACAAGAGTTGCGTAAAGGCTTAAACGCGCGCGCTGGCACTAAATTTAAAACACATTGGGTGGCAATCAGCGATCCGACCAAGGCGCACAACGATGCGCAACGCAGCTCTGACGGATGTTTTCGCCAAGGCCACGCGCTGGGCGGCGCGATCTTTAGTCGCTTGGAAGGCATTTATTGCCGTGGCGGGGAAATTTTCTTCACCTCCACCAATGGCGGTGACATCGCCCAAGGCCAAGTATTTGTTTACCGACCAAAATCCGCAGAGCTGGAGTTGGTTTACGAAAGCACTGACAAATTTGTCATGACCTACCCCGACGCCATTGAAAGCGGGCCCGCAGGTGGACATATTATTTGCCAGGACGGCAAGGAAGTGTTCCCACAAGTGCTGTATTTCTTGAGCAAACAAGGAAAAGTCACGCCGATTGCGCAAAACAATTTGGATGATCCAGCGGGCAGTCACGCCGAATGGGCAGGTTGCGTGATGAGCCCAGATGGCAAATGGCTATTCGCGAACATCTACACGCCAGGATTTACCGTGGCGATTACTGGGCCGTTTGAGGATTGGGCTGCGGCGCTCTGAAAGGCGTGTAATGACAAGTTTTCTCCCCGTCAAAAAATATTTGGCACTTTTAATTTTGCTAAATGTTTCTTGCGGCAAAAACAATGAAGACGCGCCAGTTATTTTCTCCCGTGGACCTATACCTCAATTCTGTGTTCCGCTAGAAACTGCAGAAGGTGATGATATCTTTTTACTATTTAAAAGATTCAGCAAAAACAAACTCAGTCACTTATATGGTGCTGGCAAACCTATTTGGCGGATTTACGGCCCGTTAAAATGCGGGGACAAGATATCGTTCTTCGCAAACAAAGATTTGCAAGTTGAAAACGGCAGAGTTTTTTTGGAAGTTGGCGCGCATTTTACGGTCAATTACAACATAGCGACTAAAGCGTTTGAAGTAGTCGGTGGAAAGTGACGGGGACTATCGAACAGTGGGTCGAGATAAACTTATTTCGTCTGCTCTTCCACACGATATCCACGCGCAATCAGCGTTTCGCGTTTACCGCCCGCATATTTCAGCATGACTGTGTCAATCGCCGCGTACAGGTCTTTTAGATTGATCGGTTTGCCCAAATAACTATCACTGCCTGCCAATGCACCCCGCACTTTGTCAAACGGCGATGCGCGGGACGATAAAATCAGTACCGGCACGCGCGCGCGATCGGGAAATTCGTGCAAGCGTTTAATAAACGTGTAGCCGTC
>JAYVAQ010000207.1:0-6351 GCA_043750875.1 Rhodanobacteraceae bacterium | reverse complement strand
TAAGTTGTTCGTGGCCCAATTGCTCACGCAAAGCGAGAAATACGAGGAATCCATTATCGCTTTCAATGATTACGCAGCGGACGCACCGAAAATCAAAGGCTCTGAATATATTTTGCAAGCGAACAACTTCTATAATTTAGAGAAGTATAAAGACGCTATTGTTTTTGCGGACAAAGCGTTGGCGAGCGGCGATGAACCAGCGAAATCTTGGTATCAAATTCGCTTGAACAGCCTTTACCAAGGCGAAGACTACGAAGCTGCCGCAGTTTACGCAAAAGAGCTCATGGCCAAAGAGCCCGAAAACCGCCAATGGCTTTCACTTGCAGTCTCCTCATATTTGAGCCTGGATAAAAACACCGAAGCGCTGGCCCTACTCAATGAAGCAAAAGGCAAAAACCAACTTGATTCTGAAGCGCTTTGGACGCAGCTTTATCAGCTCTACAGCAATAACGACCAATTCAGTGAAGCCGGTGCGGCAATCGAAGAAGGAATCGCCAAGGGGTTTTTGAAAAGTGACGCTAAGCGTGTTTCGTCTCTTGCGCAAAATTACTATATGGGCGCACAGGCCGTAGAAGGAAAGCCCGAAGCCAAAACACTATTAGACAAAGCGGTTGAAGCATTCAAGCGCGCCATAGTGCTTGACCCAAAGAATGGTGAAGCGGAATTATGGTTGGGCCAAATATTCCTGTTAGATCGTGACGAAGCCAAAGTTGGTCGGGATTACCTTGCTTCTGCAGTCACAAAAACCTTGGACAAACCAGGAAACGCATATTATTTGCTGGGCGTAGCAGAAGATCAGATTGGCAACCGCGTCGCTGCAAAGGCCGCCTTGATCAAATCGCAGAGCTATCCAGAATCTAAAGGAAACGCGACGAGCTATCTGAAGAATTTCAAGTAGTTCAACGAAACTTTCCAATTGATTCGTTTGCCACGGCAAACAAACTTTTATGTTTTTTCGTTTGCCACGGCAAACAAATATGCGCCTGCTGCCTTGTGCGGAATGCGTCAATTGGTGTAGTTTTCGGTTTATTCTAGTCTGTCGAAAGTCATGGGTTGCATGCACCATAGTGACTATGCACTTCGCCAGCCACTCAACTAACATAAGTCAATGACCTTGACCTAAGAACTTAAGACCTAAAAGCGAGAGACGATGGCCTCACGATTGGAAAAACAAAGCGGCTTGAATGTGCGTCGGATCACGGCAATTACCTTGACCACCATCGCGCACGTTGTGATATTCGGTACGCTCATGTTGCCGGTAAAAGCACCCGAAAAAGTAACTGTGGAACAAGAAGAAGAAGTGTCGATCATCGATCTTCAACCACCGCCACCGCCGCCACCGCCACCACCGCCACCGCCGCCGCCACCACCTCCACCGCCTCCGGTGAATACGCCGCCACCACCACCGCAGCCGCTTTTAGACTTGCCACCACCACCACCGGAAGCTCCGCCTGAAGCAACGACAACTGAAGCAACTGAGGAGCGCGGCGTGATCGCGCCCCCAGCACCGCCCGTTGAGCCAGCGCCACCGCAAATTTCGGAGGCTGGCCAAGACATTGGTTACAACCGTCAGATTTCAATGCGTTACCCACCAGTGATGATGCGTCGCGGCATAGAAGGCAAGGTTATGCTTCGCGTGCTCGTTGGCGAGGATGGCTCCCCCGTTACCATTGAAATAGAAGATGGCTCAGGTCATCGTGAGTTTGATCAGGAAGCAAAGCGCGTGGTTGCCAAATACAAATTTAATCCAAAAAAAGTGAATGGTGCTCTGCAACAGGGCTGGGTCCGCGTTCCCGTCGTATTTAAAATGGAGGGCTAACCCATGGCTCAAGATGCAAATAATCCAACTGCTCCAGTGACTGAAGCACCCGTCGCAGCCGAAACCGCACCAGAAACGGTGTCGGCACCAATTGCTGCCGATAGCGCTGCAGCAGTTCCAACGGTAGCCATGGACAGCGGTGAGTTGACGGTAAATATTCCTCAACTTGCAACGCCCGGAATGAATGACGCTCCCGCAGTCAGTGCGCAATCGTTATTGCAAAATAATGAAGCGCTGGCATTGACGAATATGGGGTTCGATCACCTTATTCATACCGCCGATCCCGTCGGACTGACGGTTCTTTTCATTATGTCGGTAATGTCAGTCGGCACGTGGTACTACATTTTCTTCAATGTTTTCCGTGCCTTCGTGGTAAACGCCCGCACTATGAGCGTCATGGCGAAATTTTGGGATGCGACTACACCCGCTGAGGCATCCGAGGCGATGGAGCAAGAACCAGACTACGAACCATTTTCTAAAATTGCGCTAGCAGCTGCCAACGCAGCCGCGCACCATGCAGACGCCCAGGGCGGACGCATGGCAGAAGCTCTCTCGCGTCAGGAATTTATTGACCGCGCCATCAAACAATCGGCTACGCGAGAAGCCGCGAAATTTGACAGCGGCCTGACCTTACTAGCCACTGTTGGCTCCACTGCGCCATTCGTCGGGCTTTTCGGTACGGTGTATGGTATTTACCATGCCCTCGTAGGGATTGGTCAGCAAAAGCGTGTCTCAATGGACGTGGTGGCTGGCCCGGTGGGTGAAGCACTAATCATGACGTGCATCGGATTGGGCGTGGCTATTCCCTCGGTGTTGGCCTACAACTATTTTGTCCGCGGTAATAATCGCATGAAAGACAAAATTGAAACCTTTTCCAAGGATTTGTTTGACTTTTTTGCCACTGGCGAACGAGTTCGATTGGTCAAATATGGTGCCCGTCAGTCCGAACCGCGCGTAGTCTAGGAGTAATTTATGTCAATGAGTTCAAGTAGTGACACCGGTCACGGCGCACCCAAGGCAGACATCAACACCACCCCACTGGTGGACGTTATGTTGGTATTGCTAATTATTTTTATGATTACAGCACCGTTAATGGCAGACAAAGTGCCAGTCAGCCTTCCGGTTGCGACGTCCGAGCCACCTGAAAAAGTAGAAGACACTAGTCCTAAAGTTACGCTTTCAATCGTCCGTAAAAACGGCGCGACAAATTACTATTGGGGTGAGCAGCTGGTTACACCTGAAACTTTAGCAGCACGTATGAAGGCAGAGGCGCAAAACAGCAATAACAGAATACGCATGAAAATTCGTGCTGACAAAAGCTGTCGTTATGAGGACGTGAGTGCCGTGCTGAAACTTGCTAAAAATAGTGGCATCCAGTTCGTGTCGTTTGTTTCTTCCCCAGAAGGCCGCGGCTAGTTCAAAGCGAAGCGACAAAATAATTTAAGGAATCGAAGTCAATGTCATTTACAAATAGTTCTAGCGTTGGCGCACCAATGTGCGATATCAACACCACACCCCTGGTTGATGTGATGCTGGTTTTGCTAATCATTTTCATGATTACAGCGCCAATGATGACGCACAAGACCGACGCGAAAGTGCCTATGCGCTCGATCAACCAAATAACTCCGCCTGTACCACCAACAATCCTGACTGTGGATGTACAAATCAGTGCGGCAAAGCGCCCTTCGTTGGCCCTAGAAGGCGTTCCTATTGGTGCCGAAGATTTGCTTGCACGATTAAAAGTTGAGGCTGGCAAGGGCAAGGAAGCAATGGCGGAAGTCAATATACGCACGGATCCAAATGCGAGCTACGAGCATATGGCGCAGGCAATGGCGTTGATCAATTCTGCCGGCATTTTGAAGATTCGCTTTGATGAATTAAATCCGCCCGGCTTGGTTCCCGCCGCCGGTGCAGCTGCGCCGCAATAGCATTTAAATTGTTTAATAGAACAAATAGCACCGCTCTGTAATTCAAGGGCGGTTTTTTTTGACCAAAATTCAGTTAGCGCTTGCCGTATCTGCTGCTAAGCCGTTAACCTTAAGCTCCGGCGGGTGTAGTTCAATGGTAGAACTGTAGCTTCCCAAGCTACTAGCATGGGTTCGATTCCCATTACCCGCTCCACTTTGCTGCCCGCTTTTACGCGATTGAGCTCACGATGCGAATTGTTATCTTGTCGAGAAACCGGCGGCTTTATTCAACCTCGCGTCTTATCGAAGCGGCCAAAGCGCGCGGTGTAAAAGTCAGTGTGATCGATCCATTGCGCTGCTATATGCGCATCAGCGTCAGTGGCGCACAAATTCACTACCGTGGCCGCCGGCTTAAAGACGTCGCCGCGATCATCCCACGCGTGGGGGCTTCAGTCACCTTTTATGCCACCGCGGTCGTGCGTCAATTTGAGATGATGGGGGTGTACACGCCAAATTCCGCCGACGCGATCCAACGTGCACGCGACAAATTACGTGCTTCCCAACTGCTGTCGCAAGCGGGGGTAGATATGCCGCTGACGGTATTCGGTGACAGCCCGGATGACACCAAAGATTTACTGACGATGTTGGGTAAAACGCCGCACGTCATCAAACTAGTTGAAGGCACGCAAGGCCAGGGCGTGGTGCTCGCAGAAACACGTTCGGCTGCAGAAAGCTTGATTGAAGCCTTTCGCGGCTTACAGGCAAATTTCTTGGTGCAAGAATTTATCAAAGAAGCCAAGGGTGCCGATATCCGTGCGTTTGTAGTTGGCGGTAAGGTCATCGCAGCGATGCGTAGGCAAGGCAAACCCGGCGAGTTTCGCAGCAATTTACACCGTGGCGGCTTTGCGGTTCCGGTCAAAATTAGCAAACTGGAACGTGAAACGGCGGTGCGTGCTGCAGAAGTGATGGGATTGGGGATTGCCGGCGTTGATTTGATCCAATCCGAACGTGGCCCCTTGGTGTTAGAAGTAAATTCCTCACCTGGCCTTGAAGGTATTGAAGGTGCCACTAAAGTCGACGTGGCAGGCGCAATCATTGAACATATTGTTAAGAAGGTTGGAAAGCGCGGTGGTTTGTCTATACGTCGGCGCGTGAAAATCCAGGGACTGAAGGAAGGACATTGAGGTTAAACGTAACGCGAAGAATTGCGGGCACAATCGGTGCGTTCGCCCTGCTAATTTGTATGGCAACTTGTGCGAACGCGGCGTTGATGACGCACTTTAAGGGGCGCTATGGGGCCATTGAAGTATTTGATTCTGCAAAAAAGCTTTCCTTCCGGGTAAATGCGCCAGAACTGTCGCAAACACGCAATTTTTGCCAATTTAATGATCTTTCGGTCGCAATCACGGCCGTAGAATTCGGGCTCATCGCCAATTTTGACGCATCAGTAGCAGAGTATTTGCCGCTAGTTCCAGGCAAGGCGGTGCCGCTATTGACGTTAAGACAGGCTTTACGCGCCGGAACGCCTGAAGTTTTTTCCGCGCTTCGTGGCAAAATTTCTACAGCGCAAATGACTAGTTTGACCGTCAAATCTGCGTTGCCGACAAAATTACCAGTTACCAGCGCCTTCGCACTCATTGATTGGTTCAAAGCTCTGAACGCAAATGCCCTAGCACTCAAGCCGACGACTAGGGAAGCGGTTCGGTCTTTGCTAACGATTAAGAGCCGTGGTGCGACAAAACTACTTGCATTTTCTAGTCGTTGTAGCGAAACCACTGGCGCTGTTGCGGCGAGCGTCGGCATTTTATTACGCGCACCCGCAGATCCAGTTTTTTTTGCTGTCAGTGTTGATGGCAAGAATCGTGCAGATTTGTTTTATGTAGCACCGACTATTCGTGATGCAGCACTCAATGAATTTGGCTATTGGCCAATTGAAGTTGCGCCAGAGAGTTCGGGCTCTGTTTTAGCAAAACCAATCGAGTTGGCAAAGCCAGTCAATTAATTTGCAACACTGGTCAAAACTGCAGCGACATAACAACGGCATTTTCGCGCTCTTGACGGCCTGGGTAATAGGCTTTCCGTAAACCGATTTCTAGAAAACCGAGTCCAGCATATAAATTTCGTGCGATTGTATTTGATTCACGAACTTCGAGAAAAACGCGCTCCACCCGATGCCAACGGGCTTGATCGATTAGGCGTTTGACCAATTTTTTGCCCAAGCCTAAACCGCGCTGTGTCGAATCCACGACGACGTTCAAAACATGCGCCTCGCCAGCCGCGACTGACAACATCCCATACCCCAGAAATTCATCGCCACACTCGATGGCTAAGCCGGTGTAATTGGAATTGAAGCAATCCCGAAAAACCCCTTCCGACCACGGAAAATCATAAGCGGCATTTTCTATGGGCAAGATACGTGGCAAGTCGGTTAATTTCAGCACGCGCACACGCGCTTGCGCAGCAATAGTCGCCATGATCGCCGCGGCTATCCCTGCTGTTGCTGCTTACGCCAAATTCTTATGGCAAGCCAAGCTTGGCGTTTTGCACGCCATGCGCTTCGTAGCAGCGCCATGCTGCCAAGCTTAAGTGCTGCCTTTGGTGGCTGCTCAAAATGCAGCGCGGTGT
>JAYVAQ010000206.1:0-6138 GCA_043750875.1 Rhodanobacteraceae bacterium | reverse complement strand
CACCTACGACGAAGCCACCGGCGGCCCCGGTGCAAAGGGCTTGCTCACTTCTGTCAGCGACGCCAGCGGCTCTACCAAATACCAATACGACACACACGGCCGCGTCACCAGCAAAGCGCAAGTTGTAGCCTCCAACACCGCTAAAACCCAAACTGTAAGCTACCTACCCACCGGACAACTCAACGAACACACGCTACCCAGCGGCGCCGTCGTCAAATACAGCTACCGCGCCGATGGCCGCGTGGTGTCGATCCAAGTCAACGGCGTCACGATCATCAGCGAACTCGATTACTTCCCATTTGGCGAAGTCAAATCGTGGAAGAACGGCGCAAATGATACTTACGCCCGAGTGTTCGACAGCGATGGTCGCATTAAAGAGCACACCAGTTCGCCAGGCGTGCGCAAGTTGGCGTTTGATCCCGGCAGCCGCATCACCGGCCTGCTAGACCAGCCTGCGAGCGCCAATGACTGGACCTTTGATTACGACAAACTAGACCGCCTAAAAGCAGCCGAAAACGGCGCAATTGGCGCAAATCCAATTGCGCAACTGAAGCTGGGCTGGACTTTTGATGCCACCGGCAATCGCAAAACCGAAAGTAGGGCAGTTGCTGCTGCGACTCCAGTTGTAATGAACCTCACAATTGATGCCACATCAAACAAATTGACCCAAGTTGCCAGCTTGGCGCGCACTTACGACGCTGCTGGCAACACCATCAACGATGGCGCAATCCAAAGCCTTTACTCAGCGCGCAATCGGCTGATGCAGGTGATCAAGGCTGGCGTGCAAGCGAACTACGCTTACAACGCTTTTGGCGAAAGAGTCAGCAAACTCGTCAGTGGGCAAACGACTGAATTTGTTTACGATGAATCCGGGCATTTGCTGGGCGAATATCGCGCAGCGGATGTGACGGAAGTTGTTTGGTTGGGTGACACGCCGCTGGCCTTGATCAAACCTAGTGCTTCGACGCAGGGCGGACTAAGCGCAGGCGGAGCGAAAGTTTATTTCGTGCAGCCGGATCATTTGGACACGCCGCGCGTGGTCGTTAATGCGGCGAACCAACCGGTTTGGAGTTGGAACAGCGCGCCGTTTGGCGATACAGCGGCGAATGAGCAGCCGACCGTTTCCTTAGCTGCCTTCCAGTTCAATTTGCGGTTTCCTGGGCAGCAGGTTGATGCGGAGACGGCGACGCATTACAACTATTTTCGGGATTATGAGGTTGGGACTGGGCGGTATTTGCAGTCGGATCCGATTGGGATTGATGGTGGAGTAAACACGTTTAGCTACGTCAGCAGCGATCCAGTTAGCAATGTGGACCCTTTTGGATTAGCTGGTCGTTCAATTGGAAAACCAGACAAAAATAAATGTGGGTGTACGTGCGTCTGCCGTGCTGACGCGAATGACAACATACCTGGAAACATAAAGCCTGGGGACAAGTTATTTGCCTTCGGTGAAGCTACTGCAAGCAATTGCGCAAAAGCAAGCAAAGAAGCCAAAAGGCTGGCGACAAAAAATCTAGGCAAACAGCCAAAGCATGTTGGTTGTAGGTGCGCGTAGTAACTTTCTGGGAGTAGTGATGAAGCGTATTTTGAAGTCAAAAAAACAAACATCCAACTCACTTTGTGTTGGTGACATGGTTTTAGTGAACGAGATTCCAGGCACACTTCTCGCGGGTTTGCCGATAGAGGATCAGGTAGCTATATCCTTACAAAAAGGCAAAATAGTTGAGCTGCTTGGTTTTGACGATTATGGGTTTGCTGAATTGGATTTTTTTGATGATAGTGGCAATCTGCATACGATTTGGATAGAACCCACAGCGTTAGAAAAAGCTTGCATGCAAGTTAAAAAGAGAAAGTAATGAGGCGCTTTAATTTGTTGGCTCATTTTTCAAAAGTATTTGCAATTCTTTTCGCCATCACCGGCCTTGTCGCATCTGCAAACAGTTACAACACATTGGATCGTTTGAAGACCGCAGAAAACGGTGCCATCGGCAGCAACCCAATCGCGCAACTCAAGCTGGGCTGGACTTTTGACGCCACTGGCAATCGTAAGACCGAAAGTAGAGCCATTGGCGCAGCGACGCCGGTGATCACAAACCTAACGATGGACGCCGCGTCGAACAAACTAAGCCAAGTTGCCACTTTCGCGAGAATTTACGACGCTGCTGGCAACACCATCAACGATGGTGCAATCCAAAGCCTGTATTCCGCCAGAAATCGGCTGATGCAGGTGAACAAGGCTGGCGTACAGGCGAATTACAGTTACAACGCGTTTGGCGAACGGGTCAGCAAACTCGTGAGTGGTCAAACGACCGAGTTTGTCTATGACGAATCAGGTCATTTGCTGGGTGAATATCGCGCAACGGATGCAACGGAATTCGTATGGTTGGATGACACGCCACTTGCCGTCATTAAGCCGAGTGCTTCGACGCAAGGAGGCCTGAGCGCCGGAAGTTTCAAGGTTTATTTCGTGCAGCCGGATCATTTGGACACGCCGCGCGTGGTCGTCAATGCGGCGAATCAGCCCGTTTGGCGGCTGGACTCAGCGCCATTTGGCGATACGGCGGCCAACGAGCAGCCTACGGCTTCGTTAGCTGCCTTCCAGTTTAATCTGCGGTTTCCGGGGCAGCAGTTTGATGCGTAGACTGGGACGCATTACAACTATTTTCGGGATTATGAGGTTGGGATTGGGAGGTATTTGCAGTCGGATCCGATTGGGCTGATCGCGGGCGCGAATTTATTCGACTATGTGGGGAACAAACCCTTAAATCGGCGCGATGATTTTGGACTGATTGCAGTTCCGCCAGGGCTGCTCATCCCGACTGCGGTAAAACGGCCTTCTTTTGGCCCAAAAACGGATGCGGTACTTGCGACGCGATCCGGCGGGAGTTGCGAGTTATGTAAGGAAGGATTTGGCGCGCCTGGGAGTGGAAAAGGTCCCGAAAGACATCACGTGCCAGGAAACGAATGGGCACCGATGCGTGATGCGGCGCTACTGCTAATTTGTGCAACTCCAGATTTGGGACTACAAAAAATACTTGTTAAAGCGCTTCGGGCAGCGTTTCGTGACCCGAATGGTTTGAAGGTTTTGTGCGAGAATTGCCACGATGACTCCCATGGAAATGAAAGGCGCTATGGAAACTGAGAGTCTTGAAGACATACACGATGAAAAGCTAGCAGAGCATTACGCAACAAAGATCGGCATCGCTCCTGTCGAACAAGAGTTGTTTTCTGGGAACTTGCCGATTTGCCGACTTCTCCAATTTTGCGATGACGCCTCTGGATTTTCGTTGTTCATCACCAAAGGCCTGAGCGGCTGGGTTGTGCGAAATGCAAATCTCGAAGCAGTCAGAATTGAATTAGCTTGGTTTGTTATTGGTGTCGAAAATAGCGCAGCGGCAAAACTGTTCACGGAAATTATTGAGTTAGTTTTAGTGGATCGAACGCCGCCAGCAGTCCTTACACCACTCGAAATGTTCGAACTGCAGCGGTTTTTTCCAGGATCAAGAGTTACGTCGCTTTGCATGCTTCAGTACCAAAGGCTAACTGAAGAGGTTGCCACCTTTGAAACCGGTCATAAAGAGCATGGGCGAACTGTAATGACGAATATTCTCGAAATCACGGCCTTGTCCGCGCGAGAATGCAGTTCGATGCGGCAGGACTCGCTTCGTTTTCTAAATATGTGCGCGAATAATCGTTTGGCTGATCCTGCATTGATCTATCGAGACTTTGATTTTGTGTGAATAGCCCTTTACGAAGACAATTTGTTAATTGGAATGGCCTGCAATTTTCAACTCTAAAATTACGTTGATGTCTAATCTGATGCGCGCTTATTTGCGACTAGCTGTGTTTTCAATTTTGCTCATTGCAGACGCGGTGAGTGCATCGATAGCCGCGCTGCCACGGCAGCCAACGCTAACCTCAACCGCCAACTCCCATACACTGGGCGCAGCCGCAACACCGTCTGCCCCTGCCGAAACCATCAACTTCACCTACGACGAAGCCACCGGCGGCCCGGGTGCCAAAGGCTTGCTAACCACCGTCACCGATGCCAGCGGCAGCACCAAATACCAATACGATGCGTTCGGCCGCGTAACGAGCAAAGCCCAAGTTGTAGCTTCAAACAGCGCCAAAACTCAAACCGTAAGCTACCTACCGACCGGCCAGCGCAATGAACACACGCTACCCAGCGGTGCGGTCGTCAAGTACAGCTACCGCGCTGATGGCCGGGTGGTATCGATCCAAGTCAACGGCGTCACCATTATCAGCGAACTCGACTACTTCCCATTTGGCGAAGTCAAATCGTGGAAATATGGCGCAAACGACAGCTATGTTCGAGCCTTTGATTCGGATGGTCGCATTAAAGAGCACACCAGTTCCCCCGGCGTGCGCAAGTTCGCGTTCGATCCAGGCAGCCGCATCACCGGCCTAACCGATCAACCGGCCAGCGCCAATGACTGGACGTTTGATTACGACAAACTAGATCGCCTAAAATCGGCAGAAAATGCCGCGATCGGCAGCAATCCAATCGCGCAACTCAAGCTGGGATGGACTTTTGACGCCACTGGCAATCGCAAGTCCGAGAGTAGGGCGATTGCCCCAGCGACGCCGGTTGTCACCAACCTCACAACTGAAGCCACATCAAACAAATTGACCCAAGTTGCCAGCTTGGCGCGCACTTACGACGCGGCTGGCAACACCATAAACGATGGCGCAATCCAAAGCCTGTATTCGGCGCGCAACCGGCTGATGCAGGTGAACAAAACTGGCGTGCAGGCAAATTACAGCTACAACGCGTTTGGCGAGCGGGTCAGCAAATTAGTTGGCGGGCAAACGATTGAATTTGTATACGATGAATCTGGGCATTTGCTGGGCGAATATCGCGCAGCGGATGCTACGGAAATTGTCTGGCTAGATGACACGCCGCTGGCCGTGATTGAGCCGAGTGCTTCGACACAAGGCGGTATGAGCGCGAGTAGCGCGAAAGTCTATTTCGTGCAGCCGGATCATTTGGACACGCCGCGCGTGGTGGTTAATGCGGCGAAACAGCCGGTTTGGAGTTGGAATAGTGCGCCGTTTGGCGATACGGTGGCCAATGAACAGCCGACGGCTTCGTTAGCTGCCTTCCAGTTCAATTTGCGGTTTCCGGGGCAGCAGTTTGATGCGGAGACTGCGTCGCATTACAACTATTTTCGGGATTACGAGGCGGGGACTGGGCGGTATTTGCAGTCAGATCCGATTGGAATGCAGGGAGGGTTAAATGGTTTCACATACGTCGAATCTCAGCCATCACATTATTACGATGTTTACGGGCTGAGAAGGAGCGGTGCGTCTCGGCGTGCACGGCCCACGCACGAAGGCGAGGGAACGATTCCAGAGGGATCATCGCCTCGCGAAAGTTGTTTCCCTAAGCGGCCGAATAAGGGTACGTTGGAACGTATAGGTCCGAGCGGAGAGGCAACTTGCTTAGTTTGTGGCTTGTCTCCACCGGTCAATCCAACACTAGCGCATTCCCCTCCTCTATCGGAATCATGGAACTTACTCGGTAGAAATACCGATCAAGCTGGTCGAATTACTATCTTCAACTCCACGATCGTTGGCCATGAGTGTGAGGCCTGTAACAAAGCAGGTGGCCCAAACTCACCTAGATACAACCCAGTCACAGGGCCGGGATTTAAACCACCGACACCTCGAATTCGCAAACCGACTACTACCGAATGAAAACTAAAGACAAAATACGTAGCGATGCCCTTGTGGAGGCTCACTTCAGTCGCGCTTGGGGAAGTCCATTTGCAAAATCTCTTTTTTTTAAAAACGATTTTCGAATTCATTTATTAGGATTTTTTGATAGTAAAAGTAAAATCCTGAGGTGCGCTAGCGTTGGCATATGTCAAGATGTTTATGGCACCCAAGATGTCGGTTATGAATTAGTATTTGCTTGCTATTCGAAAACGCCGAATGTCGATTTCGACATTCACGCTGACGGTTTGATGAGTTTGGCATGTCATCTCCATAAGCTCGGAGGGGTTCGCGGTGCTATGAGTATGGATTTACAGATCGGCCCATGGCATATGATCGGATTTGACAGCCTTTTGATTATTGAGCCACTCGGTGAGGCAGAACAGACATGCTCGTTTAGAG
>JAYVAQ010000205.1:0-4595 GCA_043750875.1 Rhodanobacteraceae bacterium | reverse complement strand
GGCGTGATGGTCAATCAGCGTTGATAGCAACTACGCACGGCTTGTTTCAGTTCGATGGCAAATTCTTGCAGCCTGTGGGTGCTCGCGTTCGCGCCGACGCGCTGGTCGGGCTTGCGGGCCGCACCCTTGTGGGCGGCGCTGGGCTTGCCTATGTTGATGTAGGCGGCTGGCACCCATTGGGTTTTGCCGGGGGTGTTGCCGCGGAGGGTGGATATCGCTCAGCCCTAGCTCAAATCAGCGGCATAACTTTGCAGGAAAAAAACGTTTGGATCACCACGGGAAACGGTTTGTATCGTATGTCGAGCGAAGTTCTGACCCGAGCAAGCGCAGAAATATCCTTGCCCGCGCCACAGCAGTTCATGCTGGCGACCGGTTTGGCGTCCACTGAATTTGAGGCTGCGCCGCAGAGTTCACTTGTGCACGAGGGAAAGGTTTGGCTGAGCAGCACTGGTGGTGTGACCGTGCTTGATCCCTTGCTGGCATCTTTGGTGCCAATCAAAATGACGCTTTCAATGCGCGAAATTGAAGCCGAGCAAAATTTATCTGCGCCCGAATTAGGCACGATTCTAACGCCGAAAATTTTGCCAGCAGGCACGCGCCGCGTTCGTTTGCGCTTTGCCGCACTGCCAGCGTCCCATGCGCAATCGTTGGCGGTCAACTTTCGATTATTGCCCGTTGAGACGCAATTTCGCTCGGATGACGGGCAGCGCGAGGCGGTTTACGCCGCGCTTGCGCCGGGCGAATATCAGTTTGAACTTCGCGCCGCTGTGCCTGGCGCGCAACTAGCCTCGGAACCGCTCAGCTATCACTTTTCTATTGCGCCTAAACCGATCGAGCGTAAATCCGTGCAAGCAGCGCTACTTCTTGGGTTTTTGCTGCTGCTCAGCGCATTGCCAGCGTTGCACATTTTTGGCCTGCGCCGCCAGAAGCGCCGGCTGATCGAGGAAGTGTCCGAGAAAACGCATGCATTGGAACTTCTGGCACGGACGGATAGCTTGACGAAGCTTGCCAACCGCCGCTTTTTTGATGAGCAAGTGCAAATCATGTTGGCCGATCAAACGCTCGGCGGCATGTTGCTGTTGGATATAGATTTTTTCAAACGCTATAACGACCACTACGGACACCAGGCTGGTGATGCTTGTTTGCGTATTGTTAGCGCATGCCTGGATAAATTTGCCGGTGCAAGACAACTGTTTGCGGCGCGTATTGGCGGCGAGGAATTTGCACTTTTGCTATCGAAAACTAGTGCTATTAATGCAAGTGATTACGTATCTAACATTGCTGCACAACTATGCGAGCAGGTGCGTCAACTGAAGCTGGCACACCTGAGTAGCGACATTGGGCACGTGACTATAAGCGTTGGTGCGGCGCTCAGCGAAAACGCAGAAAACGCCGATGCTTTGATACAACGTTGCGACGCTGCGCTTTACCAAGCCAAGGCCGCTGGACGCAACCGTTGGCGGCTGGCAGACGCTTCGGCGTTTGAGGATTTGGCTGTCAACAATGCGGATTAACAATTGAGTGCCAATTACCCGAGTGCTG
The DNA here is from genome assembly GCA_043750875.1 of Rhodanobacteraceae bacterium. Taxonomy (GTDB): domain Bacteria; phylum Pseudomonadota; class Gammaproteobacteria; order Xanthomonadales; family SZUA-5; genus JANNYA01. Next base: position 3,053 of record JAYVAQ010000205.1, on the reverse strand, counting down.
ATTACCTACATGATCCTCAATCAAATAAGTCGGATAAACGCCGTAACCTTTCGCCCACGGCAAGTGCTTTAAAAAACTATAGCGGGGCGTATTCGGATAACGACACAACGCGAGCTGTGTTGCCAAGGCTTCGCTCGCATACACAGAACCGGGCGCGGTCGCAGGTTCCAAGCGCGCAGCGCGGGAAACTCCGGGGCCGACGGCATTGGGCCTGCGGCTGATGGCGTCAGTCATTAATAGAACAGGCGCGTAGTGCAGGGCAATCCGCATCTTTAAAGGAAAGCGTAAATTCGACGCAAGCATCGACACGCACGCCTGAATTTCTAACGCGAGTAGGGCCGCATCGAGGGCATCTTCAAGCACAAGAAATAGCCCGTCGCCCCAAGTGTTGCGCACTGCAATTGGCTTGCCCGTCGCTTCAAAACCATCAATGACGTTGGCTAAAGCGGGTAACACGCGCTCGGAAAATTCAATGGTATCCAGGGTGCTCAGCTTACTAAAACCGACGAAATCACCGAACAATAACGCACGCATTTGGTGGCCGCATGGGGCTAGTTGTTTTCCCGTATCGCCATTCGGCGAGACTTTAGAACTCTCCATGCCGCGCCGGGTGGGCGTGCCCTGCATTTGCCGCAGGCTGGCATTGAGCGGATCGATCAGTTCAACCGCCAGTCCAAGGTCTAACATTGACGCTACCATCGTCGCCGTGCCACCCATGCCACGTGCGGGCAAGCGATCCCATACCGCTAGGCCGCGTAAATTTCCCTCACATTCTTGCGCCCGCAAAATCGCCGAGCCGAGCAAAATTTCATTGGCATACAAATAATCAATAGCGGTGCCGGTCGGCCCTTCCGGGGCCAGCTCATAGACTTTGCTGGCACCGGCCAGTATCGGTTCCACGACCTCGGCGTAACTCCCTAAACCCTGATCTAACCAAGCACTTTTTAGCGCGATTCGATCATTGGGCAGCACGATATTTAATTCTAGCCCAGCGTCAAGTGCGGCTTGTGCAAACAGAATGTCTGCGCCTTCTGAGAGCGAGCAAAACGCAATGCGAATTTGTCGGTTACTTAGCCGCTCGTGCAGGCGTTCGCGCACGTTAGCAAGGGCGTTGAGTGGAAAACGTGGCTCGGCGGCGGATTCGTCTAATCGGTGGCCAGTGAAGGTCACGACCATCGGGGCTGGCATCCACAAGTCCGCCAAATCCGGGCTGCGGCGTTGCGCCTGCAAAATCAGGCGCGCTTGGCGGCGCATGCTGGTGGCTTCACCAAAGCGAAATGCGTCTTGAGCGATGCTGGCTGCGATTGCGTAATGCTCGGCGGCGGTACCTAAATCATTTTGTAGCAATGCCGCTTCACCACGCACGGCATGGCGCCATTGCTTTTGCGGCAGTGTTTCGCTCAGCTGCACAGCCATGGTGTCAATTTGCGCGCTCAAAGTGCGCGCCAAGCTCTGCGCTTCGACCTTTCGTTCCAGCAACATGCTCAACGTTGCAACGTTGACACCGCTCCAAATGCCCTCGGAAACTCGATAGGCTTCGCGGTAGGCTTTCAGACTAAGCTCAAAATCATGCGCACGCTCGCGCAATCCCTCACGTTCCAGCGCGCGCTGCTTATAAAGGCGTCCGAGCGTGCCATAGACTTCTTCTGCCAACGCCGGTGCGCTGTCGACACTGAGTGCCGCAGCAGCAGCGCGCAAACGTTCGATAGCCTGCTGCGCTAGACCCAAATTAGCTGCGGCCGTGCCAGCAAAAGCGGAGAGTACCGGCTCAATTGGGCCTTGTGACGCGGCAAGCTCAACCAAGTCCAGCACTTGTGCAAATGCACCACACGCTAACAAGGCTTGCGCAAGAGGCACCAATGCAGCCTTGACGGCGCCATCTAAATCAGGGGCGGAGAACGATGTGTCCGAGCTGGCGGCAAGTTTTAGAAAAATTGCTTCTAGACGCCCGCGGCTGCCTTGTGCGGCTTTAATTTGTTCGAGTAGGTTCATGCAATTTAGTATCACACCAAAGCGACAAAACTAAATGCTCTTCGAGGCTAAAATTGGCACAGCAACTGCGCTTTTATCCGATTTAGTATGCGATTTACTCGACTTAACCTAATTGAAGATGTAAAACTGTTGCCTAGTACACATTTTTGTCGTCAATTAGTGATGCACAATGTCAGAAACTGACGCCCAGCGAGCATGAGATGGCTGAACGCTACGATCTAATTATTATTGGCACCGGAGCCGCCGGGTTAAGCACGGCATTGGCTGCCAAAGGTCTGCGCGTCGCAGTCCTTTGTAAAGGTGTCTTTGGCCTGGATGGTTCCAGTTGTTGGGCGCAAAGCGGGATCGCCGCTTCGCTGTCTAATGCGGACTCAACGATTCAACATGCAGCGGAAACTCTGGCGGGCGGTTCCAGGGCTGGCAATAAAATGGCGGTGCGCTGGATGGTTGAAGACGCGCCTGATGTGGTGTCCTGGCTCAGCGGCTACGGCGTGCAGTGGGACAGGGCAGTGCAGGGTGCTTTGCTTTCCCGTGCCGCCGCGCATGGCGTCGCACGCGTTTTGCATGCCGGTGGTGATGCGACGGGTGCTGAAATTATGCGCGCCCTGCGCGATGCGGTTTCAAACTCACGCAATATTGAGGTGTTTGAGTTCACCGAAGTTGAACGCCTAATCAAGATGCAGGGCAAAGTGGTCGGCGCGCACGCACGTACCAAACGCGGTGAGCAATTTGAGCTTTACGCACAGAATGTAGTTTTGGCGACTGGTGGGCTAGGGCAACTGTATCGCCACACCAGCAATCCTGTCGAAGCTACCGGTGGCGGTATTGCGTTGGCGCACGTTGCTGGTGCGGCGCTGAGCGATATGGAATTCATGCAATTTCACCCGACTGCGTTAGCCAATCGTACCGCCGGGGATGTGGATCAATTACCACTGATTACCGAGGCTCTGCGTGGTGCGGGTGCGCGCTTAGTGAACAATGCGGGCGTGCGCTTTATGGCATCCGTACACGAACAAGCAGAGTTGGCGCCGAATGATGTTGCAGCCCGCGCCGTTTTCACC
>JAYVAQ010000204.1:0-2077 GCA_043750875.1 Rhodanobacteraceae bacterium | reverse complement strand
ATGCGGCTAGGAAAGGCCCTTTATCGCGGCCGCCTAAAAAAAGCGCCTCGTCCAAGCGAATATCCCAGTCACGCAGGGTCAAAATAACCCGCTTGTGTGCGGGCGCGCTGCGGGCGGTCACGAGCGCGGTGCGAATTGGTGGATTCTCAATGCCGAACACCGTTTGTAGTCGATGTAGCGCGCTTAAAAAACCCCGAAACGGGCCACCCGACAGCGGCGTTTGTGCCAGGGCGCGCTCGGATTCGTGAAAGTTCGCCATGCCTTGTTCGCGAAACACGCGCTCGGCTTCGTCGCCGAACAACACCGCATCGCCGTCGAACGCAATGCGAAGTTCTGGGAATCGCTGCGCATTCGCCGCGCCTGGCAAAATGCTGGCAGCGGCGAATCCGGCGTCCAATGCTTGCTTGACGTCTTCGGCGTGCGCGGACAGGAATAAGTCGGCGCCAAAGGCTTCAATGTAGGCATGCGGCGGCGCACCGTTGGTGAAAGCGGCGCGCACCACGTCTAAACCGTAGTGCTCTATAGAATTAAAAATCCGCAGGCCACTATTGCCGGAGTTACGACTCAGCAGAATCACTTCGACGCGCGATGCCGGATTCAATTTATTTAAATTGAGCAGCTTTTGCACCAGCGGAAATGCTATGCCTGGCGCTAGAATTTCGCTTTCATGTGCCATTTGATAGCGCGTATACGCATCTAGGCCCTCGTTTAAATACAACTGATGCGCATCATCCAAATCAAACAATGCGCGCGAGGAAATGGCGACGACTAGGGTGTCGCTGCTGGTGGACTCACGCACGGTTTCGCACGCCCAATTCTATGAGCAGCAAAAGCGCTTTCTGGACGGTTTCGCGTGCCATCGAAGGCGTGCCGGGTTTGTTCAACACTTGCTCTGGTGCGTAGGGTATGTGCACAAAGGTTCCTAACAGGTTTGGCCGCAATGATTGCATTTGACACAGCGCAAAAAACACTTCGTTGCATACAAACGCACCTGCACTAAACGACATTTCGGCGGGTATGCCCGCTTCGCGCAAGCAGTCCAAGGCACCGCCAAAATCAAAGTTTGCGAAATAGCCCGTGGGTGAATTCGCGTCTATTGCTTGATGCTCTGGCCGCGTGCCCGCGTTATCGGCTATGCGCGCATGGCGAAAATTAATCGCGATTTTTTCCAATGAAATCAATGATCTGCCCCCGGCTTGGCCGACGCATAGGCAAAGCTGCGGTTGCAACAAATTCAGCTGGCTAGTCAAGATCGCGCTGGCTTTGCCGAACTCGGTCGGCAATTGCAGGCAATGAAGTGAGTGCCCGGAAATTTGCTTTGCGTGGAAGCCGCGCACCGCCTCCCAGGATGGGTTGGTAATTTCACCATCAAAGGGCGCAAAACCAGTCAGTAAAATATTCATCGGATTTTTGGTTCAAAAGCAAGTCTCCAATGGCAGACGTGCAATAAATACGAGGTGCATTGGGGTTTCGTCATTGCGAGCGCAGCGAAGCAATCCCAGGAGCATAGATTGCAAAGAGATTGCTTCGCTACGCTCGCAATGACGAATTTGAGTGCACTCACATCGGATACGGCAGACATCATCAACGATATACAAGCAAACACAACAAACCAACATTGCCAGCCAATAGCCAAAGCGCAGTCGGAATTTGCGCTTTGATCACCGCGTTACGATCATCTATATCCAGCAACACAACCGGAACCAGGTTGAAATTTGCCGCCAATGGCGTCATTAAAGTACCGCAATAGCCGCACAACATGCCCACGGCCGACATCACAATCGGATCACCAAGGTGCAAGTTTACCACCAGAGGAATTCCCACTGCCGCCAGCACGACCGGAAATGCCGCAAACGCGTTGCCGAGCAACATGGTCAAAAGTGCCATCGAGACACCAAAAAGCGCAACACAGGCATAGCGATTGTCGGTCGGAAACACGCCGTTTAAATGCACCGCGAGTGCATCCCCAACGCCGGATTTCGCGTAAATCGCGCCTAGAATCGCCAGCAGCATTGGTAAAAGTACCGGCCAGCCGATTTGATTGAGCACTCGCGCACCCAAGACGGCAGAATTTTGC